>NZ_JBPQTX010000111.1:0-20460 GCF_051386555.1 Streptomyces sp. URMC 126 | reverse complement strand
CAAGTACGGTCTCGTTGGCTCGGAGATGTGAATAAGAGACAGGGATTCCTGAGGTGGTCGAGACGGGGGGTTCGGCGTCTTGGCGCTCTCCGGCAGGGACTTCATGCACCCCAGCATCGGGAGGGCGGCGTCCGGCCACGAGTGGCGGTAACGACAACGCCCGGTACATTACTGCCATGCCTTCCATCGCCGTGGCCGCCACCGACGGCATGCCGTTCTTCGAGTTGGCCATCCCCTGCCATGTGTTCGGCGCGGACATCTTCGGCCGGGGCGGTGTGCTGCGGTGGGGCGACACCGGCGGCGTGACCGGTCCGGGTGCGAACGAGAGCGGGCCGGGCGGCCGCGCCGCTCCCGAGGGCTGGTACGACCTGCGCGTCTGCGCGATCGGCACGGCGGAGGGCGACGCCCGCGCGCGCTCGTGGTTCCGCACCCGGACCCCGCACGGCGTCGACGACCTGGTCACCGCCGACACCGTCCTCGTCCCCGCCTCCGCCGACGTGTACGGCGACCCGCCGCCGGAGTTGGTGGACGCCGTGCGCGAGGCGCACCGGCGGGGCGCGCGGGTGGTGTCGCTGTGCTCGGGCGCGTTCACGCTCGCGGCCACGGGGCTGCTGGACGGCCGGACGGCGACCACGCACTGGGGGTACGCGCGGCTGCTCGGCGAGCGCTACCCGGCGGTGCGGGTGGACCCGTCGGTCCTCTACGTCGACCACGGCGACGTGGTCACCGGCGCGGGCTCGACCGCGAGCATCGACGTCTGCCTGCACCTCATCCGCCAGGACTTCGGCGTCGAGGCCGCGAACGCGGTGGCCCGGCAGCTCGTCGCGCCGGCCCACCGGCCGGGCGGCCAGGCCCAGTTCATCGAGGCGCCGCTGCCCGGGCGGACGGACGAGTCGCTGGCGCCCCTCCTGCACTGGGCCGCGCAGCGGCTCGCCGAGCCCCTGACCGTCACCGACCTGGCCCGCCAGGCGCACACCAGCCCGCGCACGCTGATGCGCCGCTTCCACGCGGCGACCGGTACGACGCCCATGCGGTGGCTCCAGGCCCAGCGCATCGCGCGGGCCCGGGAGTTGCTGGAGGCGAGCGACGCCTCCGTCGACCGCGTGGCCGAGCTCTGCGGCCTGGGTACGGCGGCCAACCTCCGCCGCCGCTTCACCAAGGCGGTGGGCGTGCCTCCGAACGACTACCGGAGGACGTTCCGGGCGCGGCGGGCGGCGTAGGGCCGGCTCCGTGGGGGCGGCCGTCCGCCGCGCCCCCTGGGGGACGGGCGGCAGCCGCCTCCCTCACAGCCGCGGGTCCACCGGCTCCGACTCCAGGGCCAGCACCGCGAACACCGCCTCGTGCACCCGCCACAGCGGCTCGCCGTCCGCCAGCCGGTCCAGGGCCTCCAGGCCCAGCGCGTACTCGCGGAGGGCCAGCGACCGCTTGTGGCCGAGGTGGCGGTCGCGGAGGCGGGTCAGGTTCTCCGGGCGGGTGTACTCGGGGCCGTAGACGATCCGGAGGTACTCCCGGCCGCGGCACTTGACGCCCGGCTGGACGAGCCCGCCGTCCTCCTTGCGGACGTACGACCCGGCGGGCTTGACCACCATGCCCTCGCCGCCGGCGGCCGTGAGGTCCAGCCACCACCGGACGCCGGCGGCCACGGACGCCTCGTCCTCCGTGTCGACGACGAGCCGGCGGGTGGGGGCCAGGACGCGGTTCGTCAACGGACGGCGGTGGCCGTCCGGCCGGTCGTCCGGCGCGGCGGCGGTCCCCTCGGCCTCGATCATCCGGTCGATCAGCGCCAGGTGCTCGTCGTGCGGCAGCCTGGCGAGCGTCCGCCCCTCGGCGGCGAGGACCTGGAACGGCGCGAGCCGGATACCGTCCAGGCCGTCCGTCCGGGTGGCGCCGGCGGGGCGCGGCGGCCCGTCCGGGGACGGCTCGCCGGGCCGGCCGCGCGCGGCGTCGCCGACGGGCCAGCAGTAGCGCCCGTACGCCTCCGCGAACGCCGCGCCGTCGGCCGCGCGTTCGCGCTGGCGGCCGAGCAGGGCGGTGACGTCGACGCCCCGGCCCGCCGCGGCCTCCAGCGCGGACAGCGCCGCGGGGAACACCTCGCGGGCGGCGGCGCCCACGGCGGCGTACTGGCCGCGGAGCAGCCCGCCCGCCTTCAGCGACCAGGGCATCAGCTCGGCGTCCAGCAGCAGCCAGTCCGTGGCCAGCTCCTGCCACAGCCCGGCGCCGTCGACGCTCCGCGCCACTCGCGCCAGCAGCCGGCGCGCGGTCTCCGGGTCGTCGAGGAACGGCCGTCCGGTGCGGGTGACGACCATGCCCGGGAGGCCCTCCGGCGTATGGAACCGCGCCCGGGCCGTCTCCGCGTCCCGGCAGACCAGGACCACCGCGCGCGAGCCCATGTGCTTCTCCTGGCAGACGACCCGCCGGACGCCCTCCGCGCGGTAGGCGGCGAACGCCTCGGCGGGGTGCTCCAGATAGCCCTCCTCGCGGGAGGTGGCGCAGGGCGCCATGGTCGGCGGCAGGTAGAGCAGGTGCCGCGGGTCCGCGGCGAAGCGGCTCATGACCTCCAGCGCGGCGGCGGCGTTCTCCTCCTTCACGGCGAGCCGGCCCAGGTGCCGGGTCTCCACCACGCGGCGGCCGGTGACGTCGGCGAGGTCGAGCGGCCGGCCGTCGGCGCCGCCCGGCGCGTCCTGGGCGAGCGGCTTGACCGGCTCGTACCAGACGCGTTCGGCGGGCACGTCCACCAGCTCCCGCTCGGGCCAGCGCAGCGCGGTCAGCCTGCCGCCGAAGACGGCGCCGGTGTCGAGGCAGATGGTGTTGTTGAGCCAGGTGGCGTTCGGGACGGGGGTGTGGCCGTAGACGACGGCGGCCCGGCCGCGGTAGTCCTCGGCCCAGGGGTAGCGCACGGGCAGGCCGAACTCGTCGGTCTCCCCCGTCGTGTCGCCGTACAGGGCGTGCGAGCGGACGCGTCCTGAGGTCCGGCCGTGGTACTTCTCGGGCAGACCGGCGTGGCAGACCACGAGCGCCCCGCCGTCCAGCACGTAGTGACTGACCAGCGACCGGATGAACGCGTGGACGCGCTCCACGAACTCCAGCTCCTCGGCGCCCAGTTGCCCGACCGTCTCGGCCAAGCCGTGGGTGTGCCGGACGGTACGGCCGGACAGATGGCGGCCGAGCTTGTTCTCGTGGTTGCCGGGGACGCACAGGGCGTGCCCGGCCTCGACCATGCCCATCGCCAGGCGCAGCACGCCGGGGCTGTCCGGGCCGCGGTCGACCAGGTCGCCGACGAACACGGCGGTCCGCCCCGCCGGGTGGACGGCGTCCACCGGGCGGCCCCGGTCGTCGCGCTCGATGCCGTAGCCGAGCCGGGTGAGCAGGCTCTCCAGCTCCGCGCGGCAGCCGTGGACGTCGCCGATGATGTCGAACGGGCCGGTGAGGTGGCGCAGGTCGTTGAAGCGGCGTTCGCGGACGACGCGGGCGGCCTCGACCTGTTCCGTTCCGCGCAGGACGTGCACCTTGCGGAACCCCTCGCGCTCCAGGTGTTTCACGGACCTCCGCAGTTCGCGCTGGTGGCGCTGGATGACGCGGCGCGGGAGCCCGGCCCGGTCGGGGCGGGCGGCGTTGCGGGCGGCGCAGACCTCCTCGGGGACGTCGAGGACGATCGCGACGGGCAGCACGTCGTGCTCGCGGGCGAGCCGGATCAGGCTCTTGCGCGCTTCGGACTGGACGTTGGTGGCGTCCACCACGGTGAGCCGCCCGGCGGCGAGCCGTTTGCCGGCGATGTAGTGCAGGACGTCGAAGGCGTCCGCGGTGGCCGCCTGGTCGTTGGCGTCGTCGCTGACCAGGCCCCGGCAGACGTCGGAGGAGAGGGTCTCGGTGGGCGCGAAGTGCCGGGCGGCGAAGGTGGACTTGCCCGATCCGGTGGCGCCGACGAGGACGACGAGGGAGAGGTCGGGGACGGCGAGGGCGCGGGCTTCCGCCTCCGGTGCGCCGGGCGGGGGCGGAGTGACGGCGGTGGCGCTCATACGGCCTTCGCCTCCTTCGGTGTCGGGGTGGGGTCGTTCTGCGGTGTCGGGGCTGGGGCGGGGACGGCGTCGGCCGTGCCGTCGGCCGTCGCGTGTGCGGCGGAGCGGCCTCCGGCGCCGCCTCCGTCACCGCTCGCGTCCCGCCGGAAGACGGCCATCTGGGTCGGCGGTCCCACCTCGGGGTCGTCGGGGCCCACCGGTCGGAAGCCGACCCGGTAGCCGTACCGCCCGGCCACCGCCTCCGCCCAGGCGCGGAACTCCTCGCGCGTCCACTCGAAGCGGTGGTCCGCGTGCCGTGACCGGCCGGCGGGCAGGGACTCCCAGCGGACGTTGTACTCCACGTTCGGCGTGGTGACGAGGACGGTCCCGGGCCGTGCCGCCCCGAACACCGCGTGCTCCAGGGCCGGCAGCCGCTCCGGGTCGACGTGCTCGACCACCTCGCTGAGGACGGCCGCGTCGTAGCCCGCCAGGCGCCGGTCCGTGTAGGCGAGGGACCCCTGGAGGAGGCGCACCCGGGCGGCCTGCCGCTCGTGCAGGTGCTCCAGGCGCAGCCGGCGCGCCGCGGCCCGGAGCGCGCGCACCGACACGTCGACTCCGACGACCTCCGTGAACCGGGGGTCCTTGAGCAGTTCCCCCACCAACTGGCCCTGGCCGCAGCCCAGGTCGAGCACCCGGGCGGCGCCGGCGGCACACAGGGCTTCGACGACGGCCTCGCGGCGCCGGACCGCCAGCGGCACCGGCTTCTCCTCGGTGTCCACCGACTCGTCCACGGCGTTGTCGAGCTCCTCCGGCTCCGCGTTCTCCGCCTCGGCGAGCCGGGCCAGGGCGAGCCGGTCGAGGGCGTCCCGGGCGAGGGACCGGCGGCGGGCCAGGAACCGGTCGGCGACCAGCCGCCGCTCGGGGTGGCCGGCCAGCCACCCCTCGCCGGAGCGGAGCAGCTTGTCCACCTCGTCCGGGGCGACCCAGTAGTGCTTGGCGTCGTCCAGCACCGGCAGCAGCACGTAGAGCTGCCGCAGTGCGTCGGCGAGCGGCTGCTCGCCCTCCAGCACCAGCGCGACGTACCGGGAGTCCCCCCACTCCGGGAACCGTTCGTCCAACGGCAGCGGCCGTGCCGTGACCGTCCAGCCGAGCGGCGCGAAGAGGCGCTCCACCAGCGCGGCCCCGCCGCGCGCGGGAACGACGGGCAGCTCGATCCGCAACGGGAGGCGCCGGAGCGGGAGTTCGGGGCGTGCGGCGCACTTCCCCTTCATCGCGCTGGAGAAGACGGCGCCGAGGGCGACGGCCAGCAGGGAAGACGCGGCGTAGGGCCGGTCGTTGACGTACCGGGCCGACGCCGTGTCCGGCGCGCCCCCGCGCCCCTTGCCGGCGCCGCGCCGCACGAGCGCCACGGGGTCCACCTCCAGCAGCAGTGCCGCCGTGCAACGCTCCGCCGTGGCCTCGGGGTAGAAGACGTGCGCGGTGCCGTGCGAGGTCGGGAACCGCTGCGCGCGCTCGGGGTGCTTGTGCAGCAGGAAGCCCAGGTCGGTCGCGGGAATGCCGTCATGGCCGGTGGTGCTGATGGTGAGGAACACGGTTCGAGTATCGCCGGGGAGCCGCTTCCTTCCCCACCGGTTTTCCGACCGGCGGAGCGGGCCGCTCCCGCTGGGGCTGCGGACCGCACCGGGTGGGCGCGGTGCGTTCGTTCCGCGACCGGGACGAGGGGAAACCACGGCAAAGCCCCCGCATTGCCCGCTTTTCGTTTTCGGGGCGAGGAAAGGGGCTTTGTGAGCGAATAGCGGAGAACAGCCGGACAAACAGCGGCACTTCCAGTAAAGCGGGAGACGGTAGAACGATTGTTCTTGCCCGCCGGGACCCGCCTGGTTACTATGACTCCCTACTCGTCAGGCACGGGGGTAAGAGGCATGGCTGGGTACGAGTTCTCGGGATGCGCGGCGCCGATATCGCTCGCCGCACGGCCCCCAAGATCGCAGTGTGGTACGGCCGGGCCCGCCGACGAAGCACGGGCCTAGCGATCTCCGATTCCGTTCCGCAGCAGGTCGGCAGGGGGAGTCCTCGGTGCGAGTTCGCCGATTCCAGGGAAGACGCCGGCGCGGCGTTTCCGGCTTACGCCGGATCCACTTATACGACGTTCGCTCACGCGACGTCCGTTCACTCACGCCCGGTTTCCGCGGCACCGGCTCCCACGGCATCGGCCCTCGGAGAGCCGGCCGCGGGACGGGCGTGCCCGGCCTCGGCCTGAGCCGTCCCGCCGGCGCGCCACGCGTCCGGCGGAGCGTCAATCCTCCCCGGCACCCCGCCGTTCCGCCCGGGTGCGCCGAAGCGCGTACGGGGCGGGAGCCGCCCGACTCCGCGCGCGGCCATGGCGCTTGCCCCGCACCGGCCCTCCCCGCGGACCCGGGCCCGCGGCCATGCCCATGCTCGCGTCCGGGCCTGGGCCCGCACCTGTGCCCGTACCTGCGCCTGTGCCCTTGAATTCACCTCGCCGACCCGTCGCGCATACCACGCATTCCCCTTCGGCGGGCTTCGCGGCGAACGCCGCCGACGCGGAAACCAGCACTCCGCCCTGTTTCGCGGATTAAGGCCCGCCATTACTCCGGATAACGGACGCCGCGCCCTGCGGCGGAGCGTCCGGATTCCGGTCGCTTTCCCGTCCCATTGGGTCGCCGCACAGGCCTGCCCGGGCCACGAAAGCTTACTCGCACGTTCATTGTGATTCGGTACACAATGCACTTGGACGGCCCGGCCGCGCTGTTACGATTCAACTACCTGTTGGAACAGCGCTCGGGGGGCGCCAATGCATGTGCTAGTGGTGGCAGGAGATACATCCGTGGGCGAATCTCTCGCCCACAACCTGCGTCGGCAGGGATACGAAACCCGCAATGTGGGCACAGCACAGGAAGCGCTGGCCACATATCCTGCGGCCGATCTGGTGCTCACCGACCTGGAACTGCCCGATCTCGACGGCCTGGAAGTCTGCCGGAGCATTCGGGCCGCCAGCGAGACGCCCATCATCGCCGTATCCTCCAGGGGAACGGAACTGGATTGTGTACTGGGCCTGCGAGCCGGTGCCGACGATTACGTGGTGCGGCCGTACGGATTCCAGGAACTCGCCGCCCGTATCGAAGCGGTCATGCGGCGCGCCCGCCCGGCACAACCGGCCGACAAAACCGTTTTCTACGGTCCTCTCGAAATCGACCCGGGAGCCCGTGAAATCCGCCTGGACGGAGATGTCGTCAACGTCACCAGAAAAGAATTCGACCTGCTTCTGCTGCTGGTCTCCAAGCCGGACACCGTGGTGTCGCGCCGGGAGATCATGTCGAAGGTCTGGGACGACAACTGGAGCCGGTCCGGCCGCACGATCGACACCCACGTCAGCAGCCTGCGGAACAAGTTGGGCTCCGCTTCCTGGATCGTCACCGTGCGCGGCGTCGGCTTCCGCATCGGCCGCCCCTAGCGGCGCCCGCCGGCCGTAGCGCCGCGCACGGGTCGTCGGACCGCACCCACTCATGGGCCCCCGAAACCGGGGGCCCATGACGTTTTTCCGGGACGGTCGCGGGCCGGCCGCCCGGCCCGCCGGGGCGCTCCCGCACAGCGCCTCCCACGACGCCGCCACGAGCGACTTTGAAGTCCTCTGACATGACCCTTGCGTTCCTCTGAAGAATTGACGTTCCCCTGAAGTAAGTTCACAGAGGTCTTGAACAGGACGCGTTGACGCCCACCCCCCGCAAAGCAGAAGCTGGAACCCGCCAAAAGCGTCACCGCACGAAATCGCACAGAGTCGAGGGGGGAGGGTTCGTGGCAGCCGAGAAAAGGCCCACGGACACCGCGGTCCTGATTGCGGGAGCCGGTCCGGCAGGACTCGTGCTGGCCGGGGAACTCCGGCTGGCCGGAGTGGACTGCGTACTGGTGGACCGCCTTCCCGAGCCCAGCGGAGAATCCCGCGGACTGGGATTCAATGCACGTACCATGGAGATATTCGACCAGCGCGGGATCCTCCCGTTGTTCGGCGATCTCACCACCACGCGCGCCGGTCATTTCGGCGGGCTCCCCCTGGATTTCGGCGTCCTCGACGGCGGCCATTTCGGGGTGCAGGGCATCCCCCAGTCCCGCACCGAGGAAGTGCTCACCACATGGGTTTCCGGGCTGGGGGCCGACATCCGGCGCGGCTGGGAACTCGTCGGCCTCACCGACGACGGCGCGGGCGTCGACGTCCTCCTCCGCACCCCGGACGGCGAACGCCGGCTGCGGGCCTCCTACGTGGTCGGGTGCGACGGCGGCCGGAGCACCGTACGGCGGCTGGCCGGCTTCGCGTTCCCCGGCACGGCGGCGACCCTGGAGCTGCTCCTGGCGGACGTGACCGGAGTCGACATCCGGCCGCGGCCCGACGGCCCGTCCGTCCCCGGCGGGATGGCCATGTGGGCCCCCCTGGGCGGGGGCGTCGTCCGCGTCATCATGTGCGAGCGCGCCGCGTCCCCGCGCCGCCGCACCGAACCCCCGGGCTTCGACGAGGTGGCCGCCACCTGGCAGCGCCTCACCGGCGAGGACATCGGCGACGCCACGCCGCGGTGGGTCAGTTCGTTCGGCGACGCGACGCGGCAGGCCGCCGAGTACCGCCGGGGCCGGGTGCTGCTCGCCGGCGACGCCGCCCACATCCACCTGCCCGCCGGCGGCCAAGGGCTCAACGTCAGCGTCCAGGACGCCGTCAACCTGGGCTGGAAGCTCGCCGCCGAGGTTCAGGGCCGGGCACCGGAAGGGCTGCTGGACACCTACCACTCCGAGCGGCACCCGGTGGGCGCCCGGCTGCTGCTGAACACCAGGGCGCAGGGTCTGCTCATGCTCGGCGGGGACGCCGTGCGGCCGTTGCGGGACGTGCTCGGCGAACTCCTCCGGTACGAGGCCGTCGGCAGGCACCTGGCCGGCATGGTCAGCGGTCTGGACGTACGGTACGCGGCCGGGCCCGACGACCACCCCCTGGTGGGCCGGCGGATGCCGGACACGGAGCTCGTCACCGCCGAGGGACCCTGCCGTACCGCCGAGTTGCTCCGCGCGGCGCGGGGCGTGCTGCTGGACCTGTCCGACGACGCCGGGCTCCGGGCCGCGGCGGCCGGGTGGGCGGACCGGGTGGACGTCGTCACGGCCAAGGCAGGCCCGTCCGGCCCGCGCGACTCGTCCGCCCCGTCCCCCTCATCCGGATCGTCCCGTCCGGAGAGCCCCGACGCCCCCGACGCCCCGGACGACCCGCTCGCCGGCGCCGCCGCCGTACTGCTCCGCCCCGACGGCCACGTGGCCTGGGCCGCCCCCGGTCCCGGCGCCGACGGCCTGCCCGAGGCGCTGCGGCGCTGGTTCGGCGCGCCCCGGCCACCGGCCGGAGACCACTGACCACCCCGGGGCGGCCCCACCGCCGCGGCGGCCCTCTCCCCTACCCCCACAGCACGGAACCAGGAAGGAAGCGGGATGCACAGCACCCTGATCGTGGCGCGCATGGCGCCGGAGTCGGCCGACGAAGTCGCGCGCCTCTTCGGCGAGTTCGACAAGACCGAGATGCCCGGACTGATGGGCACGCGCCGCCGGCAGCTCTTCTCGTACCAGGGCCTCTACTTCCACCTCCAGGACTTCGACTCCGACAACGGTGGCGAGAGCATCGAGCAGGCCCGCACGCACCCGCTGTTCGTGAACATCAGCGAGGACCTGAAGGCCCACATCGGCGCCTACGACCCGGACACCTGGCGGTCGCCGTCCGACGCCATGGCGCGGCGCTTCTACCACTGGGCGCAGAACTCATGACCGGTCCCGCGCGTCGGCGGCCGGAAGCACATCGCATACACGAGTTCCCTGAACGGAGGCTGGGCCAGTGGCACGCCGGGTGGTGATCACCGGGATAGGCGTCGTGGCGCCGGGTGGGGTCGGCGTCAAGAACTTCTGGAGCCTGCTCAGCGAGGGCAGGACGGCGACGGGGAAGCTCTCGTCGTTCGACGCGTCGCCCTTCCGCTCCCGCGTGGCCGCGGAGGTCGACTTCGACCCGGAGCTGCACGGCCTGACGCCGCAGCAGATCCGCCGCGCCGACCGGGCGACGCAGTTCGCCATGGTGGCCGCGCGCGAGGCGGTCGAGGGCAGCGGGCTGAACCTGCCGGACCTCGACCCGACCAGGACGGGCGTGACCATCGGCAGCGCGGTCGGCTGCACCATGGGGCTGGAGGAGGAGTACCGCGTCGTCAGCGACAACGGCCGCAAGTGGCTGGTCGATCACGAGTACGCGGTGCCGCACCTCTACAACCACATGGTCCCCAGCTCGATCGCGGCCGAGGTGGCCTGGCAGGTCGGCGGCGAGGGTCCCACCACGGTGGTGTCCACCGGGTGCACCTCCGGTCTGGACTCCGTCGGGTACGCCCGCGATCTGATCGCGGAGGGGTCGGCCGACATCATGGTGGCCGGCGCCACCGACGCCCCGATCTCGCCGATCACGGTCGCCTGTTTCGACGCCATCAAGGCGACGACGCCGCGCAACGACGATCCCGAGCACGCCTCGCGGCCGTTCGACAACAGCCGCAACGGCTTCGTCCTCGGCGAGGGCTCCGCCGTCTTCGTCCTGGAGGAGCTGGAGTCGGCGCGCCGGCGGGGTGCCCACATCCACGCCGAGATCGCCGGTTTCGCCTCCCGGTGCAACGCCTTCCACATGACCGGGCTGCGGCCGGACGGCCGCGAGATGGCCGAGGCCATCCGTACGGCCGTCGGCGAGGCGCGGATGAACCCCGAGGACATCGACTACATCAACGCCCACGGCTCGGGCACCCGGCAGAACGACCGGCACGAGACCGCCGCGTTCAAGAGCAGCCTCGGCGACCACGCCTACCGGACGCCGGTCAGCTCCATCAAGTCCATGATCGGACACTCGCTCGGGGCCATCGGTTCCATCGAGATCGCGGCGTCCGTGCTGGCCATGGAGAACAACGTGGTCCCGCCCACCGCCAACCTGCACGACCCGGACCCCGAGTGCGACCTGGACTACGTGCCGCTGACCGCGCGCGACCACCGCACCGACACCGTGCTCACGGTGGGCAGCGGTTTCGGCGGGTTCCAGAGCGCGATGGTGCTGACCGCCCCGGAGAGGAGGGCCGCATGACCGCCCCGGTGGTGGTGACCGGTCTCGGCGTCACGGCGCCCAACGGACTGGGAACGGCGGACTACTGGTCCGCCACCCTCGAAGGACGCTCCGGCATCGGGCCCGTCACCCGCTTCGACGCCGGCAAGTACCCCACCCGGCTGGCCGGCGAGGTGCCCGGCTTCGAGGCCGAGCGGCACCTGCCCGGCCGGCTGCTGCCGCAGACCGACCACATGACGCGGCTGGCCCTCGTCGCCGCCGACTGGGCCCTGGAGGACGCGGGGGTGGTCCCGTCCGAACTCCCCGAGTTCGACATGGGCGTGGTGACCGCCAGCTCCTCCGGCGGCTTCGAGTTCGGCCAGCGGGAGCTGCAGAACCTGTGGAGCAAGGGCGGCCAGTACGTCAGCGCCTACCAGTCCTTCGCCTGGTTCTACGCCGTCAACAGCGGCCAGATCTCCATCCGGAACGGCATGCGCGGCCCGAGCGGCGTCGTGGTCAGCGACCAGGCGGGCGGGCTGGACGCCGTCGCGCAGGCGCGCCGGCAGATCCGCAAGGGCGTCGGCCTGATCGTGTCCGGCGGCGTGGACGGATCCGTCTGCCCGTGGGGCTGGGTGCCGCAGCTCGCGACGGGCCGGCTCAGCACGGCCGACGCCCCGGACCGGGCCTACCTGCCCTTCGACGAGGCCGCCGCCGGCCACGTCCCGGGCGAGGGCGGCGCGATCCTCGTCCTGGAGGACGCGGAGGCGGCACGGCGGCGCGGCGCGGCCCACGTCTACGGAGAGATCGCCGGCTACGGCGCGACCTTCGACCCCCGGCCGGGCAGCGACCGCGAACCCGGGCTGCGCAGGGCGATCGACGTGGCGCTGGCCGACGCCGGCATGGCGCCCTCGGACATCGACGTCGTCTTCGCCGACGCCGCCGGCACGGTCGAGCTGGACCGTGTCGAGGCCGACGCGATCAACGCGGTCTTCGGGCCGCGCGGCGTCCCGGTCACCGCGCCGAAGACCATGACGGGCCGGCTGCACTCCGGCGGCGCTCCGCTCGACCTGACGGCGGCGCTGCTGTCCATCCGGGACGGCGTGATCCCGCCGACCGTCAATGTGACGGCCGCGCCCGGTTACGGCCTCGACCTGGTGACCGGGGCGGCGCGGGAGACGCCGGTCGCCTCGGCGCTGGTGCTCGCCCGCGGCGTCGGCGGGTTCAACTCCGCCGTCGTCGTACGCGCCGCCCGGCCGGACCGAACCGCCTGACCGATCCGCCCGTTTGACCCGTTCGACCCACTTGACCCGCTTGATCCGTACGACCCGCCCGACGGCGGTCGTCCGGCCCACCGGACGACCGCCGCGGCGGGGCCCGGGGAGGCCCACCGCCCGGTGGCCGCCCCGGCACGACAGCGAACCGAGAAAGGCCGGCCATGACCCAGACCACCTTCACCGTCGACGACCTCAAGCGCATCCTGCGGGAGGGCGCCGGGGCGGACAGCGGCAGCGCGCTCGACGGCGACATCACCGACGTCAGCTTCGAGGACCTCGGCTACGACTCCCTGGCGCTGCTGGAGACGAGCACCCGCATCGAGCGCGAGTTCCACCTGCCCGGTGACGACGACGCGCTGATCACGGCCAAGACGCCGCGCGAACTCGTCGACCTGGTGAACGCCCGGCTCGCCGCCTCCGCGGCCTGACACCACCCGCAGCCCACGCAGCCCCCGCACCCCCCGCGGCCACGGAAACCCACGGAGAAGACATGTCCCAGCACGAACAGCAGCGGGTCGCCCTCGTCACCGGCGCCACCAGCGGAATCGGCCTCGCCGTCACCCGGGCCCTGGCGGAGCGGGGGCACCGGGTGTTCCTCTGCGCCCGCAACGCCGAGAGCGTGGCCTCGACCGTCAAGGAGCTCCGCGCGGAGGGCCTCGACGTCGACGGCACCGCGTGCGACGTCCGCTCGGCCGAGGACGTCACGGCGTTCGTCCGGGCGGCGGTCGACCGCTTCGGCACGGTGGACGTCCTGGTGAACAACGCCGGCCGCAGCGGGGGCGGCGTCACCGCCGACATCGCCGACGACCTCTGGTTCGACGTCATCGACACCAACCTCAACAGCGTCTTCCGGATGACGCGCGAGGTGCTCAACACCGGTGGCATGCGGCACAAGGACCGCGGCCGCATCATCAACATCGCCTCCACCGCCGGCAAGCAGGGCGTGGTCCTCGGCGCCCCGTACTCGGCCTCCAAGCACGGCGTCGTGGGCTTCACCAAGGCCCTCGGCAACGAGCTGGCGCCCACCGGCATCACCGTGAACGCCGTCTGCCCCGGCTACGTCGAGACGCCGATGGCCCAGCGCGTCCGCCAGGGCTACGCGGCGGCCTACGAGACCAGCGAGGAGGCCATCCTGGAGAAGTTCCAGGCCAAGATCCCGCTGGGCCGCTACTCCACCCCGGAGGAGGTCGCCGGCATGGTCGCCTACCTGGCCTCCGACACCGCCGCTTCCGTCACCGCGCAGGCCATCAACGTCTGCGGCGGCCTCGGCAACTTCTGAGCACACCCGCGACCGGCGGGCGCCGGGACGCGTAGGAACCCGACCGAGCAAGGAGAAGAGCATGACGCAGCCGGAGTCCCGCGAGGTCGAGCACGAGATCACGGTGCTCGCGCCGGCCGCTGCCGTCTACCGTCTGATCGCCGAGGTGGAGAACTGGCCGCGGATCTTCCCGCCGACGGTGCACGTCGAGCACCTGGAGCGCGGCGAGCGGGAGGAGCGCATCCGGATCTGGGCCACCGCCCAGGGCGAGGCGAAGAGCTGGACGTCCCGCCGCACCCTGGACGCGTCCGCGCTCCGCGTCGACTTCCGCCAGGAGGTCTCCACGCCGCCCGTGGGCGCGATGGGCGGTGCCTGGATCATCGAGCCGCTGGGGGAGAACGAGTCGCGGGTGCGGCTGCTGCACGACTACCGGGCCGTGGACGACGACCCGGCGAAGCTGGAGTGGATCGACCAGGCCGTCGACCGCAACAGCCGTTCCGAACTGGCCTCCCTGAAGGCCAACGTCGAGGCGGCGGTGGGCGGCGGGGAGGACCTGCTGCTCTCCTTCGAGGACACCGTGCGGATCGACGGCTCGGTCAAGGACGTCTACGACTTCCTCAACGAGGCCGACCGGTGGTCGGAGCGCCTGCCGCACGTCGCCCGGGTCGGGCTGACCGAGGACACGCCCGGCCTCCAGCTGCTGGAGATGGACACCCGCACCAAGGACGGGTCCACGCACACCACCCGGTCGGTGCGGGTGTGCTTCCCGCACGACCGGATCGTCTACAAGCAGATCGTGCTGCCGGCCCTCATGACCCTGCACACCGGGTACTGGCGGCTGGAGGAGCGGGACGGCGGCGTCGACGCGACATCCCAGCACACGGTGGTGATCAACACCGAGAACATCACCAAGGTGCTGGGCGCCGACGCCGGCCTGGAGGACGCGCGCCGGTTCGTCCGCACCGCCCTGAGCACCAACAGCACGGCCACCCTCGGCCACGCCAAGGCGTACGCCGAGGCGCGGAGCTGAGACGGCGTACCGAGCCGGACGGAACACGCGGAGCGAGGAAGAGGGAAGCATGGCGGGCGAGTTCGTGGAAACCCAGGTCGTCGTGGTCGGCGCGGGCCCGGTGGGGCTGCTGCTCGCCGGTGAACTGCGGCTCGGCGGCGCGGACGTGGTGGTACTGGAGCGGCTGGCCGAGCCCACCACCGAGTCCCGGGCCTCCACGCTGCACGCCCGCACCATGGAACTCCTCGACCAGCGCGGGCTGCTGGGCCCGCTGGGGACGCCGCCGAACGACGCCATGAGCCACTTCGGCGGCATCCCCCTCGACCTGGGCGGGCTCGACACCGCCTACCCGGGCCAGTGGAAGGTCCCCCAGGCCCGCACCGAGGAGCTCCTCCGGGAGTGGGCGGTGGGCCTGGGGGCCGAGGTACGCCGCGGCCACGAGGTGCGGGGCGTCACCGAGGCGGACGGGTACGTCGAGGCGGAGGCCGCCGGTCCCGCCGGCCCGGTCCGGGTCAGGGCGTCCTACCTCGTCGGGTGCGACGGCGAGGACAGTACGGTGCGCCGGCTGGCCGGGATCGGTTTCCCCGGCACGGACGCGACGAGGGAACTCCTCCGCGCGGACGTCCTCGGCGTCGACGTACGCGACCGGCGCTTCGAACGGCTCCCGGGCGGGCTCGCCATCGCGGCGACGCGGAACGGCGTCACCCGCGTCATGGTGCACGAGTTCGGCCAGGCCGCCGTCCGGCGGTCCGCCGCACCGGAGTTCGCGGAGGTGGCCGCCGTCTGGCGGCGGGTCACCGGCGAGGACATCAGCGGCGGCACACCCACATGGGTGAACGCCTTCGGCGACACCTGCCGGCAGGCGAGCACCTACCGCGCGGGCCGGATCCTGCTGGCCGGCGACGCCGCCCACGCGCAGATGCCGGTGGGCGGGCAGGCGCTCAACCTCGGCCTGCAGGACGCGGCCAACCTCGGCTGGAAACTGGCCGCCGAGCTGCGCGGCCACGCGCCGAAGGGGCTGCTCGACACCTACGACGCCGAACGGCGCGCCGTGGGCGCCCGCGTCCTCACCAACATCCGGGCCCAGGCGCTGCTGCTGCTCGGCGGCCCGGAAGTGGAGGCCCTGCGGACGGTCCTCGGCGAGCAGCTCGCCTACGCGGAGGTCCGCCGGCACCTCGGCGGCATGATCAGCGGTCTGGACGTCCGGTACGACGTGGGCGGCGCCGGTGCCGACGGCGACGCGCGGCTCGCGGCGACGCCGCTGGGAGCGCGGCTGCCGCACCTGCGGCTGATCACCGAGGACGGTCCGGTCACGTCCGCCGAGCTGCTCCGGAGCGGCCGGGGACTGCTGCTGGACCTGTCCCCCGGGGACGCGGAGGTCGCGGCCTCGGCCGCGGGCCGGGTGGACGTCGTCGGCGCCCGGACCGAACCGGGCTTCCCGGCACCGGAGTTCACCGCCGCCCTGATCCGGCCGGACGGCTACGTCGTGTGGACGGACCCGGGCCCCGAAGGGCTGACGGCGGCGCTGGACCGCTGGTTCGGCCCGCCGGAGCGCGGCTGACGGGCGGACCGCCCGCCCGTCCCCGCGCGACCACCCCAACTCAGCGCAACGACACGCACCATGAGAGCGACGGGGGAAGGAAGCATCGTGAAGAGGCACATCGAACATCCCCAGGCACGGGCGGAAGCCGTCCGGTCCGAGGACCTGGCCGACACCACGGTGGCGGGGCTGGTCGCCCGGGCGTTCGCCGTGGCGGGCCGCCCGGCGGTTCCGCCCCGGCACGGTCCGGGGCGGCGGGACGTCCGCGCGGTCCGGTCGCACTCCGCGGAGCAACCGCCGAAGTCCGCCGGTGCGGGCGGACGGTGGACCTGAGAAGTGCGGTTCCGGGAGGCGTGAAGTCCGGGAGCGCGCCCAGGGCATCCGCCTCCGAGGGCCCCGAGCCGTTCGGCCGGCCGGCCCCGTCGCCAGCGGCGCGGGGCCGGCCGGCCGTCGCGCGTATCAACGCACTGCGGGGCCGGGGGTGGGGCCGGTTCGACGACCGCGTCCCGTCGCCGCTCCTCGGCCGCCTTGCGGCGCGGCGCGGTTCGATGGGACCCCGTCCGCGAGCGCGTTACGAGGCCCCACCGGCACGCCGCCTACGTCGCGCGAGGTCAGGCGCTCACCGGGGCGACGGTTCCCCCGCGCCGGAACGCCGCGGCGGTCACCAGCGCCGCCAGGACGACGGGTGCCACGGCGATCCCCGCGTTGTCCGGACGGGCGGCCATCAGGAAGGTGGCGCCCATCGTGAAAGCGGGCGTCCCCCACTGGACGGCGGCGAGGCCGGCGGTCGTCCGCGGCCGCTCCGGGGTGGTCGCGCGCAGCGCGCGCAGGGTCCAGAACGCCGCCGCGATAATGATCACACAGGAGAACACACCGGCGCCGACCCACGGCCCGCCGCGGAAACCGCGGCCCAGGAGGGCGCCGCCCGTCACGGCCACGACGACCGTCACCACCGGGATGGCGGCGACGACCGTCGTCGAGACATGAGGACGGGCCTCTCCCGGATCGTCCACCAGCCGCCGCAGGCGGGCGAGTTCGGCGCTCTGGACGCCCAGCAGAACGGTCAGGCCCAGCGCGAGCGTCACGTGCAGGGCCAGGAGTGCGGTATCGATGGTGTTCCCCTCAATGCGGATGGGACGGCGCCACCCTCGGGGGTGGGTGGCGCCGTCCCCGTTCTCAGGCGCGAGCGTGGGCCGCGGCCGCTACTTGTGGCAGCCGGGCGCCGAAACGCTCTTGCGGGTGGCCTCGGTGGTGGCCGCGGTCGTGCCGACCTGGTTGCCGGCCGCGTCGTAGATCTTCGACACGCCGGAGCTGGTGAACTTCGGACCGTTCTGGATCGCGTCCTGGTCGATGGAGACCCAACCGCTCATCCCGGAACCGTCCTTGAACGTTTCCTTGATGGTGTACGTGAACTTCCGGGGACCGGTCTTCACCCACTCGCCGCGCCCGACGCTCACCGGCGTCTCCAGGCAGACGGCGCCGTCCTTGCCGAAGGAGACGTCCATCGGGCTGGACTGGTCGTTGAACTTCACCGTGCCGGACCACACGCCCACCGGGCTGGTGGAGCACTCGGTCTCGGCACCGGCCACACCGGTGGAGGCGGCGAACGCCAGCAGAGCACCCGCGATCACAGCGGAGTATTTGGTGTTCATGACACCACGCTAGATGACCTCCAGAGAAAAAACAACGCTTGTACACTTTCTTGGGGCCGCCCTCGCGGTCCTTCCGTCACGTGCTGGAGAACCCATGTCTAGCGACAGCCCCACCACCACGGCCCCCCGATCCACCCAGCCCTCAACCTCGGTGCGCCACCCGGGACTTGCCCTGGCCGTCATCGCCTCCGCGCAGCTGATACTCGTGCTCGACAACACGATCATGAACATCGCGCTGCCCAGCATCCAGACCGACCTCGACATCTCGTCCTCGAACCTCGCCTGGGTCGTCAACGCCTACGCCCTGGCCTTCGGCGGCCTGATGCTGCTCGGCGGGCGGGCCGGCGACCTCTACGGCCGCCGCCGGGTCTTCCGGTTCGGTCTCGCCGTCTTCACCCTCGCCTCCCTGCTCGGCGGCCTCGCCCCCAACGAGGCCACACTGCTGGGCGCGCGCGTGCTCCAGGGCGTCGGCGCCGCCATCGCCTCGCCGACGGCGCTGTCCCTGATCGCCACGACCTTCCCCGAAGGCAAGGAACGCAACCGGGCGTTGGGCGTCTACGCCGCCATGGCGGGCGTCGGCTCGGCCCTCGGGCTCATGCTCGGCGGCGTGCTCACCGACTACCTCAACTGGCGGTGGGTCCTCTTCGTCAACGTCCCGATCGGGCTCCTCGTCGTCCTCGGCACCAGGTTCCTGGGCGAGGCCAACCGGGACAACGGCCGCCTGGACGTCCCCGGCGCGATCACCGCCACCGCCGGCATGGTCTCCCTCGTCTACGCCATCACCCGCGGCGGCGAGGACGGCTGGACCGACGGCATCACCATCGCGTTCTTCGTCGCCGCCGCCGTCCTGCTGGGCGTCTTCCTGCTCACCCAGACCCGCGTCGCCGAACCGATGATGCCGCTGCGCCTGCTGCGGGACCGCAACCGCGCCGGCTCGTACGCCACCATGCTGCTCGTCGGCGTCGGCATGTTCTCCACCTTCTACTTCCTCACGCTGTACATGCAGCAGATCCTCAACTACAGCCCGGTCAAGACCGGTTTCGCCTACCTGCCCTTCACCTTCGGCATGGGCGTCTCGGCGGGCTTCCTCGGCGCCAAGCTCGTCGCCTTCGTCCCGCCGCGGGCCGTCGTCGCGCCCGGCGCGCTGATCGGGGCGGGCGGGCTGCTCTGGTTCAGCACCCTGGACGCGTCGTCCTCCTACACCACCCATCTGATGCCGGCCATGTTCGTCACCTCGCTGGGGCTGGGGCTGTGCCTGGTGCCGCTGACCCTGGGCGCGGTGCGCGGCGTCGGCGAGCACGACGCGGGCATCGCCTCCGGGCTCCTCGACGCCTCCCAGCAGGTCGGCGGGGCCCTCGGCCTCGCGGCGCTGTCCACCGTCGCCACCACGGTCTCCGACGACAAGCTGCCGCACGCGAGCGCCGCGTTCTTCCAGGGCATCACCGAGCACGACTTCGGGCTCGTCGAGCGCGCGAAGATCGCCCTCACCGACGGCTACACGGCCTCCTTCACGGCGGGCTCCCTGGTGCTGCTCGGCGCGGCGCTGATCGTGGTACTGGCGGTCAACGCCAAGAAGCCGCGGCCCGACGAGATCCACCCGCCCGTGGCCTGACGGACGCCCCGCCGGCCGGGACCACCGCCCGCCATGGCCGCCGCACCGCCCCGGGGCGGTGCGGCACGCCAGTACCATGCAGAGCGGAAAGCGGAAGGAGACCGAGATGACCAGCGCCGACGTGGCGTTCCCGACATCCGGTGAGGACCGGCCGGACGACGGCCCCGAGGGCACCGGCCGGCCCGAACGCAAGGGTGAACGCACCCGTCGGCGCATCCTCCAGGCGGCCCGCGGCCAGTTCGCCCGGCTCGGTTACGAGCGCGCCACCATCCGCGGCATCGCGGCCGCCGCCGAGGTGGACAAGTCGTCGGTCATCAACTACTTCGGCACCAAGCAGGCGCTGTTCCGCGAGGCCGTCCACTTCTCCATCCCCATCGACGAACTGACCACCGACGACCCCAGCCGCACCGTCGAGAACTACCTGCGGGGCATGCTGGGCACCTGGGCGGCGGACCCCGACAGCCCCATGGCCGTCCTCATGCGCGCCAGCATGACCAGCGACGAGGCGGCCGAGCTCCTGCGCCGCCACGTCACCGCCGAGGCGGTGGACCAGGTCGCCGCCAACATGGACGCGCCCGACGCCCGGCTGCGGGCGGGGCTGTTCGCGGCGATCATGATGGGCATCGCCACCCAGCGCTACGTCCTCTGCCTGCCCGACGTCGCCGAGGCCGACCTGGAAGACGTCCTGCGCATCGCCACCCCGGTCGTCCGCAGCCTGATCGCACCGACGGAACCGTAGCGGGGCAACGACCCATGGCCTGCTGACCGTCGACCGCTGACCGCTGCCCACGGACCGCTGCCCGCTGCCCGCTGCCCGCTGCCCGCTGCCCGCTGCCCGCTGCCCGCTGCCCGCCGCTATCGGCCCACGGCGGAGTTTCCCTGCGAACCCCGCCGACGCCGTACGCCCTGCCAGTTGGCTCCGTACACCCCGCCTTCCGACGCCGTATCCCGCCCGGCGGCTTCGCCTGCCCTACCGCCTTCGTCAACCCCGCCGGCCTTACCTTTTCCCTCCCCTCTCCCC
>NZ_JBPQTX010000110.1:0-20672 GCF_051386555.1 Streptomyces sp. URMC 126 | reverse complement strand
CACCCGTACCGCCCCCACTCGTACCGCCGCCGGGTACCCCGCCGTACCCCGCCACCGCCCGTACCGAAAGGCCCCTTCCATCATGATCATCGTCGCCGGGGAAGCCCTGATCGACCTCGTTCCCGAGGAGCCGGCCCCCGCCGGGGAGACGGTGGGCGCGGACGCGGCGGGCCGACGGCACGGGGACGGTGATACGCGCCCCGACGCCCCGGGCACGGGGACGGGCAGGGGTGCGCCCGAACTGCCGGCCCTGCGCCCCAAGCGCGGCGGCGGCCCCTACAACACGGCCGTGGCGCTGGCCCGCCTCGGCTCCCCCGCCGCGTTCTGCTCCCGCCTGTCCACCGACCACTTCGGCGAGGCGCTGCTGGCCGGGCTGGCGGCGGACGGGGTGGACACCTCACTGGTGCAGCGCGGCCCCGAACCCACCACGCTGGCCGTGGCGCACATCGGCGCCGACGGCTCCGCGGCCTACTCCTTCCACGTCGAGGGCGCCGCCGACCGCCTCTTCCGGACCCCGGACGCGCTGCCGGCGGGGGCGCGCGCCGTCTCGTTCGGCACCTGCTCCCTCGTCCTGGAGCCGGGGGCCTCGGCGTACGAGGAGCTGATGCGCCGCGCGTCGGACGCCGGCCTGTTCACCGCCCTCGACCCCAACATCCGGCCGGGCCTGATCCCCGACGCCGACGCCTACCGGGCCCGCTTCCGCTCCTGGCTGCCGTACGTCACCCTGCTCAAGCTCTCGGAGGAGGACGCGGCCTGGCTGGCGGGGCCCGCCGACCCGGCGGCGGCCGTCCGCGCCTGGCTCGCGGCCGGACCGTACGCCGTGGTCCTCACCCGGGGCGGCGCGGGCCTCACCGTCCTCACCCGGGACGGCCTCGAACTCTCCGTCCCCGGCGAGGAAGTGAACGTCGTGGACACCATCGGGGCCGGCGACACGGTCAACGCCGCGCTGCTGCACCGGCTCGACGCGCACGGCGCGCTCGTCCCGGCCCCGTCGCCGGACGCCGCCCAGTGGCACGACACCCTCACCTTCGCCGCCCGCGCCGCCGCGGTGACCTGCTCCCGCCCCGGCGCCCAGCCGCCGTACGCGACGGAACTGCCGGCTCCGTCGGCGAGCTGAGGGGCTCCGGGGGACGGCGCCCACTCCCCCTCCCGCCGCACACCGCCCTGCCGGCACCCGCGCCGCTCCGGTGACGGTCGGCAGGTGCTCGATCAACCGAGGATCGCTCAGCAAGGCCAGGGGCCATGATCCTAGGGGCCGTTGTCAACTTTGGTCCGCCGCTTCATCCCGGCCGGCAAGGAGGGCCTGCGTGGGAGTGGCGAGCGTTATCGCCCGCCTCGCCGTCGGACGTCCGCTCCACTCGTGCGACGCCTACCGCGCCGAGATGACGACCGAAGGCCGCGGTCCGGGAGGTACATCGAAAGACGTATCCCGTTGGTGTACTTGGGAATGAAATCCTGAAGCCCCACGTCGGTATCCCCTTTCCTCGATTCGCCCGACGGTACGGTTCTCGTGCGGATGCGGCCTTGAGTGCGCGCTCGGGATACGGAAGCGACCACAGCGGCGATTTCCCCCGGGCACGTTTTCCTTTCGACCGAGCGACGCCCTGACAGCCCAGGGCGGATGCCCTTCTGATCGGCTCCGGTCGCGTCCTGACGCTGTCGCGCCGGCTGAGGGGGTCCCGGAAATGACGACACGGACGATGACACGCGGGATGGCCCTTGGCGTGGTGGCCCTCACCATGGCGCTCACCGCGACTGCCTGCGCCGTCTCGGACACGGGCTCTCGCGGCTCGAGCCGGCGGACTCGACGGTGCCGGTCTCGGCGGCGTCGGGTTCCGGTGAATTGAGCGGCGCGAAACGGAAGATCTTCCTTGAGCTCTTGGATAACACCGGGAACAGGCCGCCGAAAGTCAGCGACGACGAACTCGTCGCGCAGGGCAACGCGATCTGCGCCAGGAAAGGCGACGGAGGAATCGGCAGGGCCATCGGCAGCACCTACGAGGTCACCCGGGACACGCGGAAGAAGCTCGGCGTTTCCCTCGCCCAGGCCGCCGCCGTGGTCGGCGCGGCCCGCGCCGCCTGCAAGGCGCAGCCGTGACGGTGGCAACGGCACGTGAAGTGAGGGGTGTCCCGGCCCGGTGGGTGGTGCGGGACACCCGACCGCCGTCCTCGGCGATCGTCCTCGTGTCGCCTACGACGCGAGCACCCGCCGGCCGGGGTCTCCGTGGCCCCGTCGGTCCTACGCTCGTCCCATGGCCCGGGTGTCGGGCGTGTGGAGGGGGACTCATGGAACAGATAGCGCCCGAACTGCTCATGGCCCTCGCCGGCGGAACCGCCGGTGCGGCGGGGGACCAGGTGTGGCGGGCCCTGCGGAGCCTGGTCGGCAGGCGGCGGCCGGGCGGGGAGCCGGGTGAGCCGGGTGAGTTGAGCGGCCTGGCCGAGGCGCCCGACGACGCGGAGCGGGCCGCCGAGCTGGCCCTGGCGCTGGCCCGCCGGGCCCGGGAGGACGCCGCGTTCGCCCGGGCCCTCGCGGAGTGGCGGCGGCAGGCCGAGGCCCTGGAGGGTGTGCGGAACCGTTCGGGCGATGTGCACAACACCGTCTCTGGGGGCACGCAGACCACCGTCGTGCAAATGCGGGACGTCAACGGCGGGTTAACCGTCGGCGACTGATGGGGTCGCGGGGAGACCTGGGGCGCCGGGCGCGGCGTGACCGGCTCGGCTGACGCGCGGCATCCCCAGGGTCTAGTGTGGGCGACGTGTCGGAACAAGTCGAACTCTGTTCTCTCGCATCCGAGTTCACCGAGGCGCTCGCCCGCCAGCAGCGGCTCGCCGAGCGGCGTGAGGCCGTCGTGACCAGGCTTCACGACGAGGTCGAGCGGCTGCGCCGGGGCGAGGTGGAAGCGGCGCTCGACCTCGTGCGCCACTCGCTGATCCGGCTCCACGACCAGATCCTCCGCCAGGCCGAGCACGTCACCGTCCCCTTGGGCGTCGACGAGCTGCGGGCCCTGCTGACCGCGCTGGCCGACGAGGCGGCGGACACCGTGGCCAGGACCGGAGTGGAGCGGTACGTCCCCCGGCCCGGCGAGGCGTTCGACCGGGCGTTGCAGCGCCCGGTGGGCCGGGCCGCCGCCGAGTCGCCCGAGGCGGAGGGGACGGTGGCCCGGGCCGTGGCGGCCGGTTTCCTGCAGGGGGAACGGGTCGTGCGCAAGGCCGACGTCGTGGTGTCCCGGTGGGAACCGGACGCCCCGCCTTCCCCGGTGGGCGCCCACGACACGACGACGTCGCAGCGGAACGACTGACGGACAGCTGACGGACAACGGACGGGACGGGCCGAGAGCGGGCGTCCCGATGGCGGGAGCCCCTATGGCCGTGTACGGCATCGACCTCGGGACCACCTACTCCTGCGTCGCACGGATCGACGACGTCGGCAGACCGGCCGTGCTGCGCAACCTCGAAGGGGCGGACACCACACCGTCCGTCGTCTATTTCGAGAGCGCCGACAGCATCGTCGTCGGGCAGAGCGCCAAGGACGCCACCGTCCTCGACCCCGACCACGTCGTCCGGCTCGTCAAGCGGGACATGGGCGAGGCGGTGCCGCGTGAGTTCCACGGCCGTGCCTACACCCCCGAGGAGATCTCCGCCCGCATCCTCCGCAAGCTCGTCGAGGACGCGAAGGCCGCCACCGGCGAGGAAGCGCGCGACGTGGTGATCAGCGTGCCCGCCTACTTCGGGCTCGCGGAGCGGGACGCCACCCGCAAGGCCGGCGAGATCGCCGGGCTGCGCGTCCTGGACGTGGTGGCCGAGCCCATCGCGGCGGCCCTCGACTACGGGGCCCTGGACGGCACCGAGGAGCGCGGGGACCGGGCCGTCCTCGTGTACGACCTGGGCGGCGGCACCTTCGACACGACCGTGCTCACCCTGCGCGGCCGCGAACTGACCGTGCTGTGCACGGACGGCGCCAAGGAACTGGGCGGCAGCGACTTCGACGACCGCGTCGTGGCGCACCTGGCGGACCGGTTCCGCGAGCGCTTCCCGGACGCCGACGACCCGCTGTCCGACCCCCAGTCCGAGACGCAGCTCCGCAAGGACGCGGAGGAGGCGAAGAAGGCGCTGTCGTTCCGGGAGCGGTACACCGTCCGCGTCATGCACCAGGGCAGGGTCGAGGCGGTGGAGCTGACCCGGGGGCTGGTCGAGGAGCTGACCCGCGATCTGCTCGACCGCACGGTCGACATCACCCGCCGTACCGTCGAACTGGCGGCGGAGCGCGGCGTGTCGTCCTTCGACGAGGTGCTGCTCGTCGGCGGCGCCACCAAGATGCCCGCCGTCGCGGCCGCGCTCCGCGCGCAGTTCGGCTTCGAGCCCAGGCTGCACAACCCCGACCTCGCGGTGGCCCGCGGCGCCGCGCTGTACGCGCTCGACCGGGCGGAGCGGCCGTCCGGCGCGGCGGAGGACGCGGCGGAGACCGGCCTGGCTCACCGCCCCTACGACATCTCCACCGTCGCCTCGCGCGGCTACGGCATCAAGGTCACGGACATCGACACCGGCCGCGAGTACGTCGCCCACCTCGTGCACGCCAACGACGCCCTGCCGGCGTCGGTGACCGACGACTTCCTCACCCTCCGCGACGACCAGCGGCGAGTCCGGATCCAGGTGATGGAGCAGGCGGGCGCGGTGGAGTCGGACGAGCCGGCGCACAACACCGCCGTCGCGGAAGGGACGCTGAGGATCCCGCCGGGCAAGCCGAAGGGCTGGCCCTTCCAGTGCGTCTTCACCCTCGACGCCTCCGGGCTGCTCAACGTCGTCGCCACCGAGCGGGAGACCGGCGAGCGGATCGAGATCTCCGTGCAGATCGGGGGCCTGTCGCAGGAGGCGGTCGACGAGGCGCGGGTCGCGATGAGCCGCCAGCGGATCGGCTGAGCGCGGGCGGGCGGGGACGAGCCGTGGGTTTCGACGAGGCACGCTACCGGTGCGAGGTGCTCGACGCCGGGCTGCCCGTGACCGAGGACCTGCGCACGCGGTACCAACTGCCGCCGGACCTCGGCGGGAACGCGGTCGCCGAGTCGGTCGCGGCGGTCCGCGCGTGCTGGCGCCGGAGCCGGGCCCGGCTCCGGTACCGCCCGGTGATCGAGCAGTTGGAGGCCGGATACCTCGCGCACCGGCCGCTGTTGGACGCGGCCGCCGTCGGCGACCCCGGCCCCCTGCGGGCCGCCCTCCGGGAGCACGGCCGGCGCGCCGCGTCCGAACGGGCCCGCCTGCGGGCGGCCCTGGAGGAGGCGGCGGGCGGCCTCGGCCTGCTCGCCGAGAGCACGGTCGCGCACCTCGCCATCGCCCACCGGGTGCGGGAGGACGAGGTACGGGCCGCCCTGTCCGCCCTCGGGCTGCGGACCGCCGAGCCGGAACCGCTGCCGCGCTCGGTGCCGCACCCGGCGTACGCGCGCTGCGCCGGCCACCTGGAGGTGCTGGGGCTGCGGCACCTCGCCGACTTCCTCGCGACGGGCACCCCCGGGGGCCGGGCCGACCGGCCCGTACGCGTCTTCGGCGCGCTCCCGGCCGACCCGCCGGCCGTCGAGGCGGCGGCCCGCCGCTGGGGCCGGCTGCCGCACGGCGCCGCGCACACGGCGGCCCAGGCCGTGGTCGCCGCCGTCCGCGGCGTACTGGCCGAGCAGGGGCCGGAAGGGCTCACCCGGATCCTCCGCCATGAACTCGCGGTGCCGCTGCGGACGCGGTGCGCCGCCCGCGCGACCCCGGCCACGCTTCTCGCGTACGCCGTCGGGGAGTTGTCCGTCGCCGAGGAGGACGCGCGGCGCCTGGTGTTCGCGGTGCTGCACGAGCCGGCCGGGGACCCGGTGGCGGAGCGGCTGCGCCGGCTGGCCGCCGACGGGCGGCTGGCCGAGGCGGCGGCCGTGGCGGACCGGCTGCCGCCGGCCGCGCTCCCGGAGGACGTCCGCGCCCTGGCCGAGCGCGTGCGCGGCCGGCTCGCCGACGCCCACGCGGTCCTGGACCAGGCGCGCCGGCTGCCGCCGGCGGAGGCGGACCGGGCCTGGGACCTGGTGGAACAGGCGGAGGCCACCGCACGCGACCTGTCCGGGACCGACGCCGTGCGCCGCGGCCTCGCGGTCCGGCCGGTGTCGGGGCTCACCGCGGCGCGGGACGGCGCGGGCGTCGCGCTCCGGTGGCTGCCGTCGCCGTCGACGGCCGGCGAGCCCGAGTACGTCCTGCTGCGCACCGAGCGGCGCGCGCCGCGCGACGCGGCCGACGGCACGGTGCTGCCGTTGCCCTCGCCGCGTGCCACCTCGTACGTGGACGGCGCGCCCCCGGCCTGTGTCCCGCTGTACTACGCGGTCGCCGTCCGCCGGGCCGCCGCCCCGGCGAGCGCGTTCTCGCCGCTCGCGGTGGCCGGTCCCCTCGTGCACCGGCCCGAGGTCGGCGACGTCCGCGTGGTCTCCGAGGACGGCCGGATCACCGCCGCCTGGAGGTGCCCGGAGGGTGCCCGGTCCGTCGAGGTCGTCCGCACCCCGCCCGACGGCGCGGAGACGCGCGTGGCCGCCCGCCGCGACGGCTTCGCGGACGGCGGACTCGCCAATGGCACGGCGTACGGCTACCGGGTCAGCGTCGTCTACCGCACCGACCACGGAACGACCGTGCGCACGCCGGGCGTCCGGTTCACCGCCACACCGCTCCCGCCGCCCGAGCCGGTCACCGGCCTGGCCGTCCGCCCGCCGACCGACGACGGCGACGGCGACGGCCGGCTCCTGGCGCGCCTCGACCCGCCGGCCGGCGGGGAGGTACGGCTGTACCGCTTCGACGGCGTGCCCCCGTGGCCGGCCGGCACCCGGCTGCGCACGGCCGAGCTCCCCGGGCCGCCGGTCGCGGTCCGGCCCGCGCCCGGCGGGCTGTCGTTCGCGGCTCCGGACCGGCCCGCCGTGGTCGTCGCGGTGACGGTCGCCGGCGACCACGCCGTCGTGGGCGCCCGCGCCGCCGTCGGCGGCCCCCCGCTCGGCACCCCCACGCTCGTCCGGCACGGCGGCGCGGAGGTCGTCGTCGTCTTCGACTGGCCGCCGGACGGCGGCGACGAGGCCGAAGTCGCCTGGCGGTCCCCCGGTGCGGCCGGGGGGCGACGGCGTACGGTCACCCGCGCCGCCTACCGGCGGGAGGCCGGCGTACGACTGCCGGTCGCGGACGGCGCCGGGTTGGAGGTCGAGGTCCGGGCGGTCGCCCGGCTCGGCGGACGGCCGGTGTACGGCCGGCCGGGCACGGCGGTCCTGCCGGCGCGCACCGAGGTCCGCTACCGGCTGGAGCGGCACGGCCTGCCCGGACGCCGTACGGTCACCGCCGTGTTCACCGCCCGCGCCTCCGTCCGCGCCGAACGCCTGCTGCTGGTGCGGTCGCACGGCCCGGTCTGGCCGCTGGAACCCGCCGACGGGGACGTCCTCGCGGAGTCCGCCGGCGTGACGCTGGGCCCCGGGAAGGACGCGCGGCTGTCGGCGCGCCTCGCCCGCGGCCCGGGCGGCCGGCTGCGCTGCTTCGCCGTCGGCGCGGCGCTCGTGCTGCGCCACCCGCCGCAGCGGACGCTCGGCGTCACCCGGAGGGAGCGGGCGTGAGAACGCCGTGGCGCCGCGCCTGGGTGTGTCCGCGCTGCTTCCGGACGCTCACGCGTGGCCGGATCACCTATGTCTGCGCGGGCCGCCCCGCCTGCCCCGACGACCGGGCCCTGGCCTCCGCCGACCCCCGGGCCGGCTCCGCGGTGTGCGGCACCTGCGGCCGCACCACCACCCGGCTGCGCTGCGCCGCCTGCGACGGGCGACTGCCGGAGGGCTATCTGCGCACCCCGGGCAGACTGGTGGCGCTCGCCGGACCGGTCGGCTCCGGCAAGAGCACCTACCTCGGCGTCCTGACGCACGAACTGCTGCACCGCCTCGGCGCCGAACTCGACGCCGCGCTGCTCCCCTGCGACGACACCACGATCCTCGACCACCACGAGCGGTACGCGCGGCACCTGTACGAGGAGCGGCACACCGTCCCCAAGACCGCCGAGGACGACGCCGGCCGGCCCCTCGTCCACCGCCTCCGCCGCGTCGGCCGGGGCCGCTTCGGACGCGCGCGCGAGCGGGCGCTGACCCTGGTCCTCCTCGACACCGCCGGCGAGCACTTCAGCTCGCGGGAGCGCATGGAGGCCCGCCTGCCCCACCTGGCCGCGGCCGACGCCGTCGTCGTCCTCGTGGACCCGGGCGACCTGCCCGGAGCACCGGTGCGGGGCGGCGGGGTGCCGGGCCGGTCCGGCGAGGTGCTCGCCCGGGTGCTGGACCACCTGGGCGGCGGCGGAAAGGTGACCGTCCCGGTCGCGGTCGTCCTCACCAAGGCCGATCTCCTGTGGCCGCACCTCCCGGAGCACTCCCCGCTGCACCACGCCCGCCGCCCCGGGCCCCTCTTCGACGCCGACGACCGGGCCGCCGTCCACGCCGAGCTGCGCGCCCTGCTGCGGCGCTGGCAGGAGGACCGGCTCGACGCGCTGCCGGCCCGGTTCTGCGCCGACTACCAGCTCTTCGCGGTGTCCACGCTCGGCGCCGCGCCCCGGCGGGACGGCGGCCTCGGGCTCGGCGGCGTCGTGTGCCCGCACCGGGTCGAGGACCCCCTGATGTGGCTGCTGTACCGCTTCGGCGTCCTCGACCGGGAACGGGGTTGACGCGTGGGGCAGGACGGACGCACCACGCCCCCGCCCCGCCCTCGGCCGGCGCGCCCCACGCCACGGCCGCTCCGGCGGCGCGGTCCGGGCCGCGGGCAGGGGTGAGCCGTGGCGAACCCCGTGGTGCTGCTCCTGGTGATCGCCCTCCTGGTCGTCCTGGTCGTCGGCTACGGCGTCTGCGTCACCCTGCCCGGACTGGTGTGGGCCCAATGGCTCGCCGTGTGGCGGGCGTTCGGCCGGCCGGCGCCCGTCCCGCCCGACCCGGGCGGTGAGCCGGCCGTCCCCGCGTACCTTCGCGTCACCGCCTCCCGCGATCTGCGCGCGACCTGGTGGGACGGGCTCGAACAGCACGAACGGCTGATGGGCGACGCCGAGCGGTTCCTGGCCGAGCGGGTGGGCGACGCGTTCCGCCGGCCGGGGCGGGGCGGGACCGGCGGGCCGGGCTGCCTGATGGTCTTCCTGCGCCCGGCCTTCCTGCTCACGGCCGTCGGTGCCGTCCTGACCGCGACCGCGGTCAGCATCCTTCCGCTGCTGTTCGCGCTGGTGCCGTGGGCGCTGTGCCGCGCCCTGTGGAGCCTGTGGTGGGCGCTGGGGGCGGCGGTCGAGCGGGTCGAGCGCCTGCTGCGCGGCGGGCGGGCGCCGTGCCCGTACGCGGACTGCGGGCGCGCCGTCGGCCGCCCGGTCCGGCTGTGCCCGGCGTGCCGGGCGCGGCACCGGCGGCTGGTGCCGGGCCGGTACGGCGTCTTCCGCCGCCGCTGCCGCTGCGGCGCCCGCCTGCCGGTCGTCCTCCGCGCGCACCGCCTGGACGCGGCCTGCCCGCACTGCGGGAAGGCGCTGCCTCCCGGGTACGAACGGGCGCGCGTCGTAGTGCTCGTCGGCGGCCCGGCCGCGCAGCGCGCGGGGGTGCACCGGCAGGGGCTGGCCGACCTGGGCGTCCCGCCCGGCACCGAACCGCCGCTCGTGCGCACGGCCGGGGCGCCCGTCCTGTGGTTCGACCCGTCCGGTGACGCGTACGGCGGCATGGAGTCGGCGGCCGGGCTGGACGTCCTGCGCCGGGCCCACGGGCTGCTGCTGGTCGTGGACGACCCCGCCGCGCACGGGGAGGCCGTGCGGGCCGTCACCCGGGTCCTGCACGTCCTCCTCGGCCTGCCGCCGCGGTCCCGCCCGCGCCGGCTCGCGCTGCTGTACAGCCGGGCGGTACGAGGCGACGACGCCGCCGTGCGCGGGCGGCTGGCCGCGGCGGGCGGCGGCCACCTGCTGCGCGCGCTGGACGGCACGGGCGTCCCGGTCCGCTGCGTTCCGGCCGGGGCGCTCGGCGGGACGGTGCGGTGGCTGGCCGGCACGGCCGGCACGGGCCCTGCCGAGAGGATGGCGCCTCCGCCCGCGCGCCCACCGGTGACCACCGCGTTCCGTTTCCCCCGGCGCCGCGCCCCACGCCACGCGCTCCTCTTCGCCCACGTGGCCGGATACCTGGTCGTCCCCCTCGCCCTGACGCTCCTGGAGACGAGCGCGCTGCCGCCGGCCTCCTTCGCGGGCCTGCCGCAACGGTACGACAAGTGGCGCCATCCGCTGAGCGGTTCGGTCCGCCAGGTCGACCTCGCCGCGGCCGCCACCCGGGACTGGCCGAGGCTGAGGGCGGGTCACTCGGCGCCCGGCCACCCGCCGTCCGCGGCTCTGCCGGGCCACGAGGGCTACTGGTCGGCCAAGGGATCCCCACCGAAGGGCCGCTGGCTGCGGGCGGACTTCGGGATACCGCTGCCGCTGAGCGAGGTGTCGGTGGACTTCGACCCGGACAGCGTCACGGGGTTCGCGCCGCCGAGCGACGTCGAGAGCCAGGTCGGCGCCCGCACGGTGACGTTGCGGGAGAAGCGCGCGCACAGCGAGAAGTCGGGCCCCTACTCCACGAAGACGTACGGCTACGACTTCGCGGTCCCGGAAGCCGTCGACTCCGTCCGCGTCGGCGTGGGATCCGTCCTCGACAAGAGCGGCGAGGAGGCACAGCGGCTCCGCCTGCGCGCGTTCCACCTCCGCTGGTCCAGCTCCGACGCCCTGCGCCTGCGCCCGGTGGACGGCGGGGGGCTCGCCGTGGAGAACACCACCGGGCGGGACCTCGCCATCACCGTACGGCCGCCCCTGCTGCCCGGAGGATGGCGCGCCACCCTCGCCGGACACCCGCCCCGGACCCTCCGGGCGCACGCCACGTACGTGGCGCACTGGCGGATCACGGCCCCGGAGGGGGCCACGAGCCGCGCGCCCGTCGCCTACGCCGTCGACATCACCGAGGACGGCCACACCGTGACGGCCCGCTGTCTGGCCCTCCTCACCGCCTCCCTGCGCGCCGAGCCGCTCCGCTGAGCTCCGGAGGCCTCAACGGCCGCCGGACGGCGGGGTCCACCGGGGTCCGGCGAAGTCGGCGAGCGCCGAGGCGAGCCCGGGGCCCACGCCCGGCGAAGGGCCGGTCGACAGGACGAGGTACCAGCCGTCACCCATGCGGGAGCGGCGGGGCGGACGCGGGGCGTCGGCGAGGAGCCGGACCTGGAGCGCGTGGACGCGCGCGTCCCGGCCGCGGACGACCGCGCGGCGCACGGTGATCTCCTCGACGTGCCGCCACGCGTAGGAGCGCCGCCCGCGCCCGAACACGGAGGTGACGCCGTCCCGGGTGAGTTCCAGCTCCAGCCGCCGCCTCGGCCTGAGGAACCCCACCGCGGTGATCACCACACCGGCGCAGGGCCAGAAGACGAGAGGCAGCCACGAGGCCGACCTCTCCCACAGCCCCGACACGCTCACCTGGACGGCGAAGGTGCCCGTGATCGTGCCGATCGCGGCCCAGTGGGTGATCGGAAGGCTCCGCGACCGGCCGCGGAGGCGGTAGTGGTCCTCCGTGCGATCCACCGTGAAGTCATGGGGGTCGGAGAGCCCGGGCAGCGGGAGGGATCCGGTCGCGGTCGTTCCGCGCTCCCCGGCGCGTCGCTGTGCCAGGTGCTCCTGGAGCCTGCGGTTGCGGAAGCGGTAGGTGCCGCCCGACACCTGCAACAGGCCCGCCGCGCGCGCGTCCCTGAGGAACGCCATCAGCGACCAGGGCACCCGGCCCGCCACCGCGAGGGAGCACCTGGCCAGCGCCCAGCGGCTCCACGGACTGAGCAGCGTCAGAGCCGCCGAGGCGCCCGCCCAGGAACCCACCGCCGCCCGCAGGCCGTCGCCGTCGCCGTGGAGCCAGAGGGGCGCGCTGGTGCCCGCCCCGATCAGCGGGGCCACCAGCGTCAGTGTCGTGACGAGGGCACTCCGCTCGCCGCGGAGGAGTTCGTCGGGGGTGGCGGCGTCCACGGTGTCGGCCGGAGCCGCGTAGACGATCATCAACAGGACCGGGAGGACGCCGCCGAGGGCCAACGCCGGCAGCCCGGGGTCCCCCACGGCGGCGTACAGGGCGAGGAGGAGGACGACGAGGACGGGACCGCCCGAGAGCACCGCGAACCGGACCAGCGGAGCCACGCGCGCGTGCCGGTCGAGAGAGCGCAGGGCCCGTACGAAGAGCAGCGGATTCGCGCTGCGCCGGGGCTCGGCCGGCCGTTGGCCGAACCAGGCGGCGGTGCACCCCCGGGCGAGGGCCGCGGCCATGACCCCGATCGCCACCTGCGTCCCGTGGAGGGAACGGACCATCGGGGAGGCGTCCGCGGAGCCCGATACGCCCGCCCGCACGACGAAGGACAGCAGGATGCCGGTCGTCAGCAGCGCGGGCAGGGCGAGCAGCCGGGGCAGCGGTGCCGTGTGCAGCCGCCACCAGGCCAGTTCCGACTCGCCGCGCCGGCTCAGCAGCAGCGCCAGGTACGACAGCCAGACGTGGGCCCGTTCGGCGTCCCAGGTGCGAGGCGGGTGCAGTCGGCCGGGGTGCGCGGGCACCGCCGGGAAAGCGGCGGGCACGATCCGGTCGAGCAGGCGCGCCTCTACGGCGTCCCGGGTCGGGAACCGCCCGCGGTCCACCAGATCCCCGGGATTCGCGGGGCCGTTCTCGTACGACCGCCGCACCAGCCACACCATCAGCGGACTGGTCAGGGCCCAGGCGGCCGGCGCGGAGGGTTCGTTCCGGAGGACTCTCAGCAGCGGCGCCCAGGCGGCGGCGCGAGCCCGGGGCACGGCCTCGCGGAGGTAGTCCGCCACCTCACCGGGGCGCAGCGGCAGCGACTCGATCACCGTGGCGTGCCGCAGCCCCTTGCCGTCCCGGTCGAGGCGGGCGTACTCGGCCGTACGGGAGACCAGTACCGCGTCGCCCTCACCGCCGAGGCCCGTGTTGAGCGCGTCGAGGACCTCGGCGCGGCGGTGCTCGGGCAGTTCGTCGAGCCCGTCGAGGACGGGCAGCACCCGGCGTTCGAGGACGAGCCGGCGGGCCGGGTGGACGCCGTCCACGGGCGGCAGGCCGGGGTGGTCCCGGCGCAGCCGGTCGGCCAGCCATTCCGCGAGCGGCTGCCGCCGGGCGTCCCAGGACTCCAGCGACAGCATGAGCGGGACCGGCACGTCGTCCTCGCCCTGGGTGAGCCGGCGGGCGAGGAGTTCGAGGGTGAGCAGGACGGAGAGCACGGTCTTGCCGGAGCCCGCGGTGCCCAGCACCACCAGCCGTCGCCGGGGCCGCAGCGCGAGGAAGGTCCCGGCGATGGTGTCGGTCCCGGAACCCGCGGGCAGGTGCTCCCCGGCGGAGGCCACGCGCCGGCTGGGCGTCCAGCGTACGGGCAGGGGCTCGGGGTCGGTCATGTGCCAGGCGTCGGCTTCGGCCCGCCACCGGTGGAGGAGGCTGCGGGCCAGTCTTCGCTCGGCCGCGGCGAGCGGGGCGTCGTCGTCGGGCGGCGGATTCCGCACCTTGAGCGTCAGGTTGAGGTCGCCCCGGAGGATGCCGATCTGGATCAGGTACTGGGCGGTGCAGTCGACCGCGGTGTTGACGATGTCCGGCTCGCCGCCGGAGCCCGTCCGCCTGACCATGTCCGTCCGCCCCCTCGTCGCGCCGCCCGTTGCCGTGAAGCCTCAAGTGAGGTGAGGCTTCAGCGTTTCTCCGGCTTTCCGTGGAGGCGTACCGTGCCGAGGGTCTTCATGATCGTCGAGTCCGGCAGCTCGTCCCGTACGCCTGTGGCGCCGTACAGGCACCATGCGACGAGATCGCCCGCGGAGTTCCTGAAGCCGAAGGTGACGGCCTTGCCGTCGCTTGAGCACGCGTTCTTCCGGGGTGCGTTCCGGGACCGGGCCCAGGCGATGCTGCCCTTGACCCCGGACGTGGTGGTGTAGGGCTTGGCGGTCCTGTCGCGGACGATGCTCTTCCTGTCCGGCTGTGTGTAGGCGCCGTACACCCACGCGACGGCCCCCTTCAGGGCGGCGTCGCCGGTGTCCTCGGCCCTCTTGGCGCTCGCGGTACCGGCACCCGCCAGCTCGGTGCCCACCACACGCCCGTTCGCGTCGATGTCGGGCAGACACCAGTCTTCCCTGAGCGAGGCGAATCCGGTCGCGAGGACGATGAACCGGCCCCAGTTCGCCGGGTTCTCGGCGTCGACTCTGTCGTCCGTGAACCCGTACGTCATGCCCGGAGGCTTGACGTCCCATTCCGGCGGGACGTCGAAAGCGGAGCCGGACGCCGGGTTGACGACGACCTTCCAGCCCGGGATGACGGGCCGTTCGGCCGTACCGACGTGGGGGCCGGTGCTCGCCGATGTCGTCGGGCCGGGCGAAGTGGGCGCCGGGGCCGCCGCGTTGTCGCCATCGCCCACCAGCGCGGAGCCGATGACACCGACGCCTGCGGCCACGGTCGCGACGGCGGCGACCGCGACGGCCTTCGCCCGGTTCCCGGAAGCCGAGGACGGCTCTCCCCACCGCATGGTCGGTACCATAGCGCCTGGCTTTTCCGGGGGCGCCGTCCCGCGAGCGGACCTGGCGGCCCGGGCGGCTCCGAGGTCACACCGAGCGGTGGTACTGCCGGGGAACGTGGACGTCGCCGCCGAGTTCACGCGCCGCGTGTCGCGCCCAGGAGGGGTTGCGCAGCAGTTCGCGGCCCAGCAGCACCGCGTCCGCCTCCCCGTTGGCGAGGATCTTCTCGGCCTGCCGGGCCTCCGTGATGAGGCCGACCGCGGCGACCGGCAGCCCCGTCTCGTTCTTGACCCGTGCGGCGAAGGGCACTTGGTAGCCCGGCCCGACGGGGATCGAGACGCGCGGGGCGTTGCCGCCGGTCGAGACGTCCAGCAGGTCCACGCCGTGCTCCTTGAGCAGGGCGGCGAACCGCACGGTCTCGTCGGCCGTCCAGCCGGCCTCGCCCTCCAGCCAGTCGGTGGCGGAGATCCGGAAGAACAGCGGCAGTTCCTCGGGCCACACCGCGCGCACCGCGTCGACGACCTCCAGCGCGAAGCGGGTGCGGTTCTCGAAGGAGCCGCCGTACTCGTCGGTGCGGTGGTTGCTGTGCGGGGAGAGGAACTCGCCGATGAGGTAGCCATGGGCGCCGTGGATCTCGACGACCTCGAAGCCCGCGTCCAGGGCGCGGCGCGCGGCGTCGGCGAACTCGCCGGTGACGCGCTCGATGCGCTCCTTCGTCAGCTCGTCGGGGACCGGGTGGCCCTCGTCGAAGGGCAGCGGGCTCGGGCCGACGGGCTGCCAGCCGTGCTCGTCCGCGCCGACCGGGGTGCCGCCCTTCCAGGGCTGTCCGGTCGACGCCTTGCGTCCGGCGTGGGCTATCTGGACGCCCGGGACGGTGCCCTGGCTCTTGAGGAAGCCGGTGATCCGGCGCAGCGCCGCGACCTGGGTGTCGTTCCAGATGCCGAGGTCGTACGGGCTGATGCGGCCCTCCGGGGAGACCGCGGTCGCCTCGAACAGGATCAGGCCCGTGCCGCCCGTGGCGCGGGCCGCGTAGTGGGCGAAGTGCCAGTCTTGCGCGACGCCCGCCAGTGGTCCGGACGGCTCGGCGCTGTACTGGCACATCGGGGCCATCCAGACGCGGTTGGGGATGGTCAGCGACCGCAGGGTGCGGGGCTCGAACAGGGTGCTCACGGGAACTCCATTCGCGGCGGGTGGGAATCCGGCCCGGCGGCCGGCGGCACGACGCTTGTACGATACCCACCGTACTACGACGCCTGTCAAACTACGATGATTCTCGTACCATGGAGGCCCCGACGAACCGGAGCCACCGTGACGCCCACCCCCAGCCCGCGCGTCCTTCCCCACCCCACGCGCGAGGAGATCCGCCTCGAAGCGGTACTGCACGCTCTCGCCGACCCGGTGCGGCTGCTGGTGGTACGGCGGCTCGCCGCGGCGGAGGCCGAGGTGAACTGCTCCTCGATCGAGCTGCCGGTCAGCAAGTCGACCAGCACGCACCACTTCCGCGTCCTGCGGGAAAGCGGAGTGATCCGCCAGTGCTACCAGGGCACCGCCAAGATGACCTGTCTGCGCCTCGACGACCTCGACGACCTCTTCCCGGGCCTCCTCCCCTCCGTCCTCACCGCCGCCGACCACCAGTCCGCCCGCGACGCGGCACGCTGACCCGGCGGCGCCCGCCCCGCCGGACGGACCGCCCGGTACACCGGATCCGTCACGCCCCACCGAACACTCGCCGCGCCGCCCGGCGCCACTGGTTGGCGGGCAACCCCGGCCGCAGAGTCGCCAGTGCGCCGCAGTACTTGGTGAAGGCCGCCGGGCGCTCCCCGTACGCGTGCAACAGCCGGTCCACGTCGGTGAGGCGGCCCGCCGACTTGGTCTCGACGAGGACGAGACCCGCGTCGCAGCGCACGGCCCGTCCCGTCCTCGGGTCGGCGCAGACCAGGCCGGCGTCGACGGTGACGCGTTCACCGTCCCCCACCAACGTCGTGCGCACGTAGTCCGTGGTGAGCGACGGGGCCAGGGCGGCGGGAGGGTCGATGCCGTAGGCGCTGCGCAGCGTGCCCGCGAGGAAGGAGCGGTGGCGGGCGTCGAGCGGGGTGGCGCCGCCCGTCAGGGCACGGCGGTGCTTCACGGTGGCCCCGCGCCTCCCTTTGAGCTTGATCTCGAACTGCCGCTCCCCCGAGTCCTCGTACACCCGCTCACGGATCTTGAACCGGATCCTGCGGCCCTGGCGGTGGTCGTGGAAGGAGCGGAGCTCCGGGGTGTCGTAGTAGACGGAGTGGTAACGGAAGGCGCGCCGGCCGTCGATCGTCAGGGCGCGGAAGGCGCCGCCCGGGCGCCGGGGGTCCGTCAGCCGTTCCGCCAGGCGCGGGAAGACCTCCGCGGGCAGCAGATAGGTGCGGTCGAAGCGGGTCAGGAGCCCGGCCCGGTCGTCGAGTTCGGCGAGGGAGAGGGGTGCTGCGGCCTCGACGGCGGTCCGCAGGCCACGGACGGCGGCCGGTTCGGCGCACGGCGACCCGACGGCGCTCACACCGCCTCCCCGACGGACAGCGGGCGGGGCGCGTACCCGGCGGGGAGCTCCGGCCGGGACTCGCGGTACCGCACGTCGACGACGGTCAGGTCACGGACGAAGTCCACCGTCACCACCGTCCAGCGCAGGGGCTCGCCCAGCCGCCGGGCGAGGTCGGCCCGCAGGGCGGCCGGGTCGCCGTACGCGGTGTCGAGGGTGACGAGGGCCCGGCGCGATCCGGCCAGGAGTCGGGGGTGGTCGGCCGCCTGCACGACGAGCAGCAGGACGGCGCTCAGCCCCGCCGCCGCCGGCAGCGAGAGGTGCGGCAGCGCGCACAGCAGACCGAGGACCATCGCCGTGAAGTAGTAGGCGATCTCCTCCTGTTGCACAGCGTCCGACCGGAGCCTGACGAGGGACAGCACGCCGAAGAGCCCCAGCCCCAGCGAGGTTCCCCCGTGGCCGCCGCCCGCCCCGGCGAGGACCTGGACGACGGTGAACAGCCCGACGTTCAGCGCGAGCAGCGACGGGACGAGCTCACGGCGCCCGTGTCGCGGATGGTAGACGCGGAAGACCAGCAGGCAGACGGCCGCGAGGTCGAGTGCCAGGTGGGCGGCGAGGTGCCGCAGAGTGTCCATGATGGTGCCCCCTGAGTGCGTTCTCCGTTGTGGTGGAACGGGCACCGACGATAGGCAGAACCGCGGCGAACATGTGTTCGGCTGTGGAGAAACGATTCACCGTTCGCCCTCACGGCGCCGGACGCCGCCGCGCGGCCGGTCCCGGCCCGGAACCGCACCATCCGGCCCGCCCCGGCCCACGCCCCGGCCGGTTCCCGCGAGCGCCGCGGCCCCGCATGTGCCAGTGGCGAGGAAAGCACCTTCCCCACTCCCGTTTCTGGCTGCCTGTCACACCCCGCTCCTACGATGGCCGTACCACGGGGGGAGGCTGGGCCATGGGGCGGAGGACAGCGGACGTGGGGCGCGGGCTCGAGCAGGCCGTCTCCTGGACGCTCAGACATCTCGACGGCGTCGTCGCCATGGCGGCGGCGCTCGTCATCGGCACGCTGGACATCCTCGACCAGAATTTCGACCCCAACATCACCTCGGGGGCGATCCTGCTGGTCCTCGCCGCGCTGGTGTTCGGCACGCTCACCGAGCGGCGGCGCAGGGTCAAGGACATCGACGAGGCCATGCGCGGCACCCGGCGGGCGCTCGAGGACCTCGCCATGGTGCGCACGGTCACGGGCGACGCGCTGGAGCAGGCCCTGAACGAGGCGCGGAACGACACCGACCGCTGGTACTTCAAGGGGGGAACGGGCACCTACCTGCGCGCGGTGACGCTGCCCGTGTGCGTGGAGCAGGCGCAGCGGCTGCGCCGTTCGCTGAGCATGAAGATAGACATCGTCGACCCGGCCGACGAGCAGGCGTGCGACGTCTACGCCCGGTTCCGCCGCCAGTACGCCGAGCAGTACGACCGGGCGCGGCCCGACGCCTGGACCACGGAGCGGACCCGCAAGGAGTCCTTCGCCACCGTGCTCGCCGCCTGCTGGCACCGGCAGCGGGTGGACACCCTGGAGATAGACGTCCACCTGTCCTCGGTGGTGCCGACCCTGCGGTTCGACATGTCCTGGTCCTGCCTGATCATCACCCAGGACGATCCCCGGCGCGACAACCTGCTGGTGCGACGGGACCGCCCGCTCTACACCTACTACGAGACCGAGCTCCGCCGGGCCCGGGAGCAGGCCCGCGCCCTCGACCTCGGCCGCGCCGTCCCGCTGAGCGGCGAGCCGACCATCGACGAGGTGCGACGGCTCTTCGAGCACCTGGCCCTGCCGCTCCCGGATTCCTTCACCGAAGGCGACGTCAGCGAGATCATCGACAAGGCCCTGCACGCGGAGAACCCTTACCGGAGGTGAGGTCGCGAGTGATCGGCCCCGTGGACTGCTCGAGGATCGAACAGGTCATGGCCGGGGGCGGTGACGTCGCCGAACTCTACGGCGCGGCCGCCGCGGCCCTCGACGACGTGGCCTCGGGGCGCGGCGGACTGCGCGCCGTGCGCCATCCCCTGGGCTTCCTGTGCCTGCCCGTACGGCGTGAGGAGGACCGCGGTGTCTGCGTCCACGTCTTCGAGGACGGCCCGCACCACGCCGGAAACCCCCTCACGACCTCGCCCGTCCACGCGCACAGCTGGGATCTGACCAGCTGTGTGCTGTACGGGGAGGTGGGCAATATGCGCGCGCGGGTGCACGAACGGCCCGACGACCCCACGCACCGCGTCTTCGAGGTGCGCAGCGGCCCCGCTTCCGTCGACGAGATCCGGCCGACGGCGCGGCTGGTGCGGTGGACGGCGGGCCCCCGGGAGACCAGCGGCGGCGGCGAGATCTACACCCTGCCCGCCGGCGAGTTCCACGCCACCGTCGTCCCGCCGGGCGTCGCCGCCGCCACGCTGCTCATGGGGCGCGTCCTGCCGGGGCGGTGCGATCTGGCCCTCGGACCGGTGCACGGCACGCTCCACCGGGTGGTACGACAGACCTGCGACGCCGCGCAGACCGCCGACGCGGCGCGCGCGGTCCTCAGGAGGCTGGATGAGCGCCATGCCCGGTGACGACAGGACGAACGGCGGCGGGCCGGCCGGGGACGGCCGCTTCGCCGAGGAGCACGCGGTGGCCGTGGGGGCCGCGCGGGAGGCCGGGGCGCTGCTGCGGTCCCGCTTCGCGGGAGACTGGGGTGTCCGGGCCAAGGGCGGCCTCGGTGACGTGGTGACAGATCTGGATCTGATGGCCGAGCGCCTGGTGATCGCCCGCATCCGCGAGCGCTTCCCGCGGGACCGGATCCTCTCCGAGGAGGCGGGTGCCCTTCCGGCGGCCGGTTCCGCCGCCGGGCCGTCGGGCCGCACCTGGCTGGTGGACCCCCTGGACGGCAGCAACAACGTGGTGATCGGGCTGCCCGCCTACGGGGTGGGCATCGCCCTGTGCGTCGACGGGCGGCCCGTGGTGGGCGTCGTGCACGACCCGGTGACCGACCGTACGTGGACGGCCCGCACCGGCGGCGGGGCGTACGGCCCGGGCGGCCGGCTCACCGGACCGGCGCGCCCGCTGTCCCCCGCCGGTCCCCTGCTCGCCTGGACGCAGGGGCACACGGTGGCCCGCAAGGACCCGGTGGCCCGCGCGCTGAAGGACGCGCTGGAGGACCACTGCCGGCGGCTGTTGCAGTTGTGGGCGCCGCTGCTGGCCTGGGCCATGCTGGCCCGGGGCGACATCGACGGCTTCGTCGGCTACCGGGCGGAGGGCATCGACCTGCCGGCGGGCCTGCTGCTGGCCGCCGAGGCGGGGCTGGAGGTACGGGCCCTGGACGGGGGCGAGTTCCACGGCGGCGCGGAGGGTCCGGACACGGACCGCAGCTTCGTCGCCGGGCGGGCCGAGGACATCCCGCACCTCCTCGGCCTGGTCGCGGCCGCACGTCCGCTGACCGTGGTGCCGGGCTGAGCACGGGCCGGACCGGGCGAGGGCCCGGGCCCGTACCCGGCCCGGGTCCGTACTCGGCCCGGGTCCGCGCCCGGTCCGAGCCGCGCCCAGACCCGGACTGAGGAGCCACAGCGGCCGTCCGCCCGGGGCTTGCCCACCCGCACCGCCACCCACCCGTAACC
>NZ_JBPQTX010000109.1:0-20706 GCF_051386555.1 Streptomyces sp. URMC 126 | reverse complement strand
GGGTGAGGGTGAGGAGGGTGGCCTCGGGGGGGCAGGCGAAGCGGACGGGGGTGTAGCGATTGGTGCCGCAACCCGCCGAGACGTGGAGGTACGAGCGGTGGCCGCCGGCGCGGTGGGTGGAGAGGCCCTTGACTCGGTCGGTGTCGATGTCGCAGTTGGTGACCAGGGCCCCGTAGAAGGGGATGCAGAGCTGGCCGCCGTGCGTGTGGCCGGCGAGGATCAAGGGGTAGCCGTCGGCCGTGAAGGCGTCCAGAACCCGCAGGTAGGGGGCGTGCACAACGGCCAGGGAGAAGTCGGCATCCTGAGCCGGGCCGCCCTGGACGGCGTCGTACCGGTCGCGCTTGATGTGCGGGTCGTCGAGCCCGGTGAGCGCGATCTCGTTGCTGCCGATCTTCAGGTGGCCCCGGGTGTTGGTGAGGTTGACCCAGCCGGCCTTGTCGAAGGCGTCCCGCAGCCCCTCCCAGGGGTTGTGGATCACGCCGACGGCCGGGGCGTTGCCGTTGAGGCCGTGCCGCCCGCTGGCCCGCTCGAAGAGGTAGCGGGCCGGGTTCCGCAGCTTGGGCCCGTAGTAGTCGTTCGAGCCGAAGACGTAAGCGCCGGGGAACTCCATCAGGGGACCCAGCGCGTCCAGCGTCTCGGGGACGCCCTCCGGGTCGGAGAGGTTGTCGCCGGTGTTGATCACGAAGTCGGGGCGCAGGCCGGCGAGGGACTGGAGCCAGCGCTGCTTCTTGCGCTGCCCGCTCACCATATGGATGTCCGAGACCTGCAGCACCCGCAGCGGCCGCATGCCGGGCGGCAGGACGGGGACGGTCACCCGTCGGAGCCGGAAGGAGCGGACTTCGAAGCCGGCGGCGTAGGCGATGCCCGCCGCGCCGACTGCTGTGATTCCCAGGGGTACTGCGTATCGCGCGCGCATACGGCCATGGTCGCAGACGGCGGCGGCCGGCCGCGCCACGGGCCCGGCGGCGAGGGGGAGTTGTGGGCCGGGAGCGGTGGCGGGGGCCGGTGTTGTGGTTAATGCCGGGCGTGGGTGGGGGCGGGATGCGAAGATTGCGGCATGACCACGCTCAAGGCAAAGCTCCAGGACGACCTCACCGCCGCCATCAAGGCGCGCGACGAGCTGCGCTCCGCCACTCTCCGTCTCACCCTCTCCGCGATCGGTTACGAGGAGACCGCGGGCAAGCAGGCCCGTGAGCTCTCCGACGACGAGGTCCTGAAGGTGATCACGCGCGAGGCGAAGAAGCGCCGTGAGGCCGCGGAGGCGTTCGCGAAGGGCGGCCGTGCCGACTCCGCCGAGCGGGAGCGCGCGGAGGGCGAGGTGCTCGCCTCGTACCTGCCGCAGCAGCTGTCGGACGAGGAACTGACCGCGCTCGTCGCCGAGGCCGTGGCCGAGGCGAAGGCCGGCGGGGCCGAGGGCCCGAAGGCCATGGGCGCCGTAATGAAGATCGTCAAGCCCAAGGTCGGCAACCGCGCCGAGGGGGGCCGGGTCTCCGCCGAGGTGAAGCGGCAGCTCTCCTAGGGCGCCGGCCGGGGGAACCCGTTAAGGGACCGGCCGGAGGAAACGCATAAGGGCTATAGGGGAGGGGCCTGCCGGACCGTTCAACGGTCCGGCAGGCCCCTCCCATATAGCCCTTATAGCTCTTATGGCCTTATGTCACTCGCGCCTCAGTGCCCGCGGCCCGGCTTGTCGTTCCCGCCGGACTTCCCGCTCTTCGCCGGCTTCCCCGCCTTCCCGGGCTTGTTGCCCTTCCGGCCGGAGTCGCCGCCCTTCCTGCCCTTCCCCTTCTTGTCCGCCTTGTCGGAGTCACCGGTGTCGATGCCGGGCACCATGTCGAAGGTGGGGGCGGACCTGTTCTCCAGCGCGCCGCCCATGGCGTCGCGCCAGATGGGGCCCGGGGTGTCGCCGCCGAAGACCTTGGCGTGGTAGACGCCGCCGATGGTGATGTCCTCCATCTCGACCTCGTCGCCCGCGCCGCCGACCCAGACGGCGCCGGCCATGTTCGGGGTGTACCCGACGAACCAGGCCGCCTTCCGCTCGTCCGTCGTACCCGTCTTGCCCGCGCTGTCCCGGCCGCTGAGGCCCGCTTCCTTGCCCGTGCCGTCTTCCACGACGCCCTTGAGCAGGGTGTTGATCGTCTCGGCGGTCTGCTCGGACATGGCGCGCGAGCACCGGGACTTGGGGATGTTCAGCGGCTTGCCGTTCGGGCCCAGCGCGGAGGTGATGACGACGGGGGTGCAGTACGTGCCCCGGTTGGCGAAGGCCGCGTAGGCGGCGGCCATGTTCAGCGGGGCCATGCCCTGGGAACCGCCGATGGCCATCGCGGGGACCTGGTTCTTCGGGGTGAGCGTGAGCCCCAGCTTGTCCGCCATCTTCACCGCGGGACAGAGGCCGACGTCCTCCAGCAGCTGGACGAAGTAGGTGTTGACGGACTTGGCGGTCGCCTCCGCCATCCCGTACGGGCCGACCTCGCTGCGGTTCTCGTTGGTGAGCGTGTCACCGCCGTTCTTCCAGGTGTTCTTGCAGCCCTCGATCTCCGAGGGGTACGGCATGCTGTACGGAGACGAGTAGACCTGGTTCGCCGACTTGCCCTCCTCCAGCGCCGCCGCCGCGATGATGGGCTTGAAGGTGGAGCCGGGCTGGAAGCCGAACGTCGAGCCGCCCATGGCGTGGTCGGCCGACAGGTTGATCTGGGTCTGGTTCTTGCCGAAGCCGTACGGCTTCGACTGGCCCATGCCCAGCACCTTGCCCGATCCCGGCTCCACGATCGAGACGGCGGTGGCCACCTGGTCGCCCTGGTAGACGTGGTCGGTGATCGACTTCTGTACCGACTTCTGCGTCTGCGGGTCGAGGGTGGTGCGGATCGTCATGCCGCCCTCGTTCCACCGCTTGGCGCGGGCCTCCTTCGTCTTGCCGAAGGCGGGGTCCTGGAGGAACGTCTGGCGGACGTAGTCGCAGAAGAAGCCGGCGCCGTTCACGGCGGTGATGCAGCCGCTCTTGGGGCGGCTGACGTTCAGCTTGATCGGCTTGGCCTTCTCGGCGGCCAGCTGCGCGGGAGTGATGTTCTTGAGGTCGGCCATCCGCTGGAGGACCAGGTTCCGCCGCTTGGTCGCCTCCTTCGGCGCGTTGACCGGGTCGAAGCGGCTGGGCGACTGGACGATGCCGGCCAGCAGCGCCGACTCGCCGAGGCTGAGGTCCTTGGCGTGCTTGCTGAAGTAGCGCTGGGAGGCGGCCTCGACGCCGTACGCCTGCTGCCCGAAGAAGGTGATGTTCAGGTAGTTGGCGAGGATGCGCTGCTTGCCCAGCTCCTTCTCGACCTGGATGGCGTACTTCAGCTCCTTGACCTTGCGGCCGATGGTCTGCTGCGTGGCGACGGCGACCTTGTCGGGGTCGTCGCCGGCCTCCTCGATGAAGACGTTCTTGACGTACTGCTGAGTGAGGGTGGACGCGCCCTCGGAGACGCCGCCGCTCTGGGCGTTGCGGTTGAGGGCGCGGAGCACGCCCTTGAGGTCGACCGCGCCGTGCTCGTAGAAGCGCGCGTCCTCGATGGCGACGATCGCCTTCTGCATGTACGGGGAGATCCGGCTCAGCGGGACGACCGTGCGGTCGCGGGAGTAGACCTTGGCTATCTCTCCGCCCTCGGAGTCGAGGATGATCGTGCGCTGGCTGAGCGGCGGCGTCTTGAGGTTGGCGGGGAGTTCGTCGAACCCTTCCACCGTCCCCTTGGCCGCCAGCCCGAACGCACCGACCGCCGGCAGGGCCAGACCGGCCAGCAGAACTCCGGAGAGGACGCTGACGCCGAGGAACTTGGCGGCCTGCTGGGCCCCCGAAGAGGCCCCCCCGCCCGAGCGCTTCATAGCCATGAAGGAAAGCCTACGTTCTCATTCGGCGGACAGGCGCCCGTGTGTTCGCCTACGCTGTTTTACGCCAGCCACTGCGGCTCCTTCAGCATCACCTATGCCTTCACTCCTGTAGGTGATGAGGTGTGTCCGTATTGCCGCATGTGTCACTGGGTGTCCTGTGCGAGAAGGGTGAAGTGTCCCTTTCTGCACAGGAAAGTCTCTGATGTCGTCAGGTCACTCCGGTGGGTGATCTGCCGCGTACGCATAGTCCGTTCGGGCCATTCAAGATTGGGCCCGAAGGGGGTGTTGCCCCCTGTTCTGCTTCCGTAACGTCCTCAACTGGCAACGGTGAATATGCCGCTGCCGCCGTGGGGGAGCCTCAATTCGGGAGAGGACGGCGCCAGCATGGGCTGGGTAACCGACTGGAGTGCGCAGGCCGCCTGCCGCACTACCGATCCGGATGAACTGTTCGTTCAGGGCGCAGCGCAGAACAGGGCCAAGGCGGTCTGCACCGGGTGCCCGGTCCGCACCGAGTGCCTGGCCGACGCGCTCGACAACCGCGTCGAGTTCGGCGTCTGGGGCGGGATGACCGAGCGCGAGCGGCGGGCGCTGCTCCGCCGCCGGCCGACGGTCACGTCGTGGCGCAGGCTGCTGGAGACCGCCCGCACGGAATACGAGCGTGGCGCGGGGCTCCTGCCGCTGGGCGAGGAGGAGTACGACGCGTACGCGGCGGCCGGGTAGGCCGACCGCCGGCTTCCGGTCGGGGCCTTCCCGGCGGAATTTCCCGGCAGGGCTTCCGGTCAGGCTTTCCCTCACGACTGGGGACGAGCCCGGGGCCGCCGCAGCACTTGCCACCGGTCCCGCCGTACGCATACGAACGCGGGCATCCGGCCCGGCCCCGGCACCTCTCGGACACGACGCCTCTCGCACACAGCGCCTCGCGGAAGCGCCTACTCCGCCGCCTGGTCCGCTCGGTCCGCCCGGCCCGTCCCCTGCTGGGCCGGCACGGCGCCGTCGGCCGCCCCGTCCGGCGAGGACGACCGCCCGGCCAGGCGATCGCCGATGGTCCGCAGCCCGGAGAGATCGTGTACGTCTCCGGGGAGCGCCGGCACCTCGGCCACCGGGACGTCCGGGTGCAGCGCGGTGAAGCGGTCACGGGTGCGCCGCTCCCGGGTGAGCACCCGCATGCGCTCCGCGTGCAGCCGCAGGAGACCGGCGGCGAGTCTTTCGGTGGAGATCGGTGTTTCCCCGGCAGTGGAGCCCGGGGCTTCCATGGCGTTCACCCCGGCGGCCTCCCGGGCACCCACGACGGCGGACCCCTGGTCGGAGCCCGCTCGTCCGGGATCGGAAGAGACCTCAGGTGCGATGCCGGTCTCACCAGCGGCGACGGCGGGCGCGGCACCGACGGAATCCGCGTCCGCCGCCGGTGAGGATGGCGCGGATGCGGATTCCGACGGTGCCGGTGCTGCCGAAGCCGCTGTTCCTGACGGTGCCGCGGAGTCTGCCGACACCGTGGGCACTCCGGGTGACACGGGCTGGGGGAAGCCGCTCTTGGGAGAGGAAGTGTCGAGGAGAGTGACGGTGCCAGGGTCGTCAGCGGTACGTGTCCCAGCTTGCCCGCTGTCACGATCCACAATGCCGGAACCGGCAAGATTTTCTGTGTAATCCGCCGTCGCGGTGCCACCCGCGTGCGCCGGGGACCGCACGGGCTCGGCGGGCCCGCCGGTCTCGTCGGTCAGTGCCTCGGCCGCCGCCAGCGCCCGCTCGGCGGACAGCCGCGCGGCACCGCTGCCGTGCACCCGGTTCAGCACCAGTCCTGCCAGCGGCATTCGCTCGGCCGCCAGCCGCTGGACGAAGTAGGCGGCCTCCCGCAACGCGTCCCGCTCGGGCGCGGCGACGACGAGGAACGCCGTCCCGGGCGCTTGGAGGAGACGGTACGTGGCGTCGGCACGGGTACGGAATCCGCCGAACATGGTGTCCATCGCCGCCACGAAGGTCTGTACGTCTCGCAGCAGTTGAGCACCCATCAGTTTGTTCAGGGGGCCGCTCATCACGGACATGCCGACGCCCAGGAACTTCATCCCGGCCCGACCGCCGATCTTCGCCGGGGCCATCAGCAGCTTGATGAGCTTGCCGTCCAGGAACGACCCCAGCCGGCTCGGGGCGTCCAGGAAGTCCAGCGCCGACCGGCTCGGCGGGGTGTCGACGACGATCAGGTCCCACTCGTCGCGGGAGCGGAGCTGGCCGAGCTTCTCCATGGCCATGTACTCCTGCGTACCGGCGAAACCGGCCGACAGGGCCTGGTAGAAGGGGTTCTCCAGGATCGCCCGGGCCCGCTCCTTGTCGGCGTGCGCCTCGACGATCTCGTCGAAGGTCCGCTTCATGTCCAGCATCATGGCGTGCAGTTCGCCGCCGGCGGTCCCGTCGACGTCGGGCACCCGGCGCGGTACGTTGTCCAGCTCCTCGATCCCCATCGACTGCGCGAGCCGGCGCGCCGGGTCGATGGTGAGCACGACCACCCGCCTGCCGCGCTCCGCCGCCCGCAGGCCCAGGGCGGCGGCGGTCGTCGTCTTGCCGACCCCGCCCGAGCCGCAGCACACCACGATGCGGGTACGGCGGTCGTCCAGGATGGGGTCGATGTCGAGCGCGGTCGTCCTGTCCAGGCTCACTGGGCCCCCTCGGTCGTTCGGCTCGTGACGTCGTGCGACGCGGCGTTCCACCGCCCCGCGCCCTCCCGCTCGCCGGCGTCCCGCCGGACGATGGGCTGCTCCCGCAGCGCACGTGCCATGCGGTACAGGCCGGCCAGGTCGACGCCGTCGCCCAGCAGCTCCAGCTCGCTGACGGGCAGGGAGAGTTCGGCCAGGCGGGAGCGGCCGAGACGTTCGAGCGCCAGCCGTCCCGTGTGTTCGCGCGCCTCGTCGAGCAGCGGCCCGACCAGGGCGGCCGCGGCGCCCGCCCGGCTTCCGCCCCCGGACGAGGTCCTGGCCAGGGCCTCGGCGAGCGCGGCGGCGACGGCGTCGCGCCGGCCGTTCGCGGCCTCTTCCACGGCGGCCTCGTCGAGGACCTCCGGGCGCACCATGTTGATGACCACGCCCCCGACCGGGAGGCCCGCCGCACGCAGCTCCGCCACGCCGTCCACCGTCTCCTGGACCGGCATTTCCTCCAGGAGCGTCACCAGGTGCACCGCCGTCTGCGGCGACTTCAGGACGCGCATGACGGCCTGCGCCTGGTTGTGGATCGGGCCGATCCTGGCCAGGCCCGCCACCTCGTCGTTCACGTTGAGGAAGCGGGTGATGCGGCCGGTCGGCGGGGCGTCCATCACGACGTGGTCGTAGACGAAGCGGCCCGCGCGGTCCTTGCGGCGCACGGCCTCGCACGCCTTGCCGGTCAGCAGGACGTCCCGCAGCCCCGGGGCGATGGTCGTCGCGAAGTCGATCGCGCCGAGCTTTTTAAGGGCCCGGCCCGCGCTGCCGAGCTTGTAGAACATGTGGAGGTAGTCGAGGAGCGCGCGCTCGGCGTCGATCGCCAGCGCGTACACCTCGCCCCCGCCCGGGGCGACCGCGATCTTGCGTTCCTCGTAGGGAAGCGCCTCCGTCTCGAAGAGCTGGGCGATGCCCTGCCGGCCCTCGACCTCGACCAGCAGTGCGCGTTTTCCCTCGGCCGCGAGGGCGAGGGCGAGAGCGGCGGCGACGGTGGTCTTGCCGGTACCGCCCTTGCCACTGACGACATGGAGCCTGCTCATGATGCGGAGCCTAACCAGTCGCCGCGCGGGCTACGCACGAGGCTGTCAGTGTCAGGCATTACAGTCGGGCCATGACCAAGTGGGAATACGCGACCGTGCCGCTTCTGGTGCACGCGACCAAGCAGATTCTGGACACCTGGGGCGAGGACGGCTGGGAGCTCGTCCAGGTCGTCCCCGGCCCGAACAACCCCGAGCAGCTCGTGGCCTACCTGAAGCGGGAAAAGGCGTGAGTGCCGTCGAGGACAGGCTCGCCGAGCTGGGGCTGACCCTGCCGGACGTCGTTCCTCCGCTGGCCGCCTACCAGCCGGCCGTGCGCAGTGGCGCGTACGTCTTCACCGCGGGCCAACTGCCCATGGTCAAGGGGTCCGTCCCGGCCACGGGCAAGGTCGGCGCCGAGGTCAGCCCGGAGCAGGCCAAGGAACTGGCGGGCATCTGCGCGCTGAACGGCCTGGCCGCCGTGAAGTCCGTCGTCGGCGACCTGGACCGGATCGTCCGGGTCGTGAAGGTGGTGGGCTTCATCGCCTCCGCGCCCGACTTCACCGGCCAGCCCGGCGTGCTGAACGGTGCCAGCGAGCTGCTGGGCGAAGTCCTCGGCGATAAGGGCGTGCACGCGCGCTCCGCGGTGGGTGTCGCGGTGCTGCCGCTGGACGCACCGGTCGAGGTGGAGTTCCAGGTGGAGGTCGCGGACTGACATCCGGGGCCGGTCGCGGTGCCGGTCGCGGGGGCCATGCCGCGCGGTGACCGGGCCGGGCGCGGGTCCGTCCGCCTCCCGGCCCGGTCCCGCCCGGCCCGGCCCGTTCGCCGTCCCGCCGTGCCCGACGCGGGCCGTCCGCCGCGAAGCGATGGCCTCGCGCGTCCCGCGCCTCCCGTGCCCCCTCGAACATCCGCGCACCAGCGCATAGCATCCGGCCATGGTGACGACGAACGGCCGGACGGGCGGCGACGGGGAGAACGGCCCTGGCCACGACCGGGCCGGCGGCCACGCGCCGACCGGGGCGAACGGTCAGTGGTACCCACCCGAGTGGCCCGACCTGATCAGACGGCTCGCGCGCGGGGAGCTCGACCCCGTGCCGCCCCGGCGCGCCTCCACCGTCCTGCTGCTGCGGGCCGGCGCCGACGGCGCGCCCGCCGTGCACATGCTGCGCCGACGCACCTCCATGGCCTTCGCCGGAGGTGCGTACGCGTATCCGGGCGGCGCCGTCGACCCGCGCGACGAACGCGATGTGCCCTGGGCCGGGCCCTCGCCGCGGGAGTGGGCCGCCCGGCTCGGCGTCGAGCCGGCGGTGGCCCAGGCCGTCGTCTGCGCGGCCGTCCGCGAGACCTTCGAGGAAGCGGGTGTGCTGCTCGCCGGGCCCGACCCGGCCACGGTCGTCGCGGACACCACGGGGGCGGAATGGGAGGCCGACCGGGCCGCCCTCGCCGGCCACCGGCTCGCGTTCGGCGACTTCCTGGAGCGCCGCGGCCTGCTGCTCCGCAGCGACCTGCTGGGCGGCTGGGCCCGCTGGATCACGCCGGAGTTCGAGCCCCGGCGGTACGACACCTGGTTCTTCGTGGCGGCCCTGCCCGACGGCCAGCGCACGGCCGGCGTCTCGACCGAGGCGGACCGGGCCGTCTGGATCCGCCCCGCCGAGGCCGTCGCCGGGTACGACCGCGGCGAGCTGCTGATGATGCCTCCCACCGTCGCGACGCTGCGCGCGCTGCTGCCGTACGAGGACGTACCCCGGGTGCTCGCGGCGGCCGGTGAGCGGGATCTCACCCCGGTGCTGGCGCGGGCCCGGCTCGTCGGGGAAGAGATCGTGTTGAGCTGGCCGGGACACGAGGAGTTCACCAAGCACCTTCCGTCCCGTCCCGTGAACCCTTCACACACGCCAGCCACCGCGACCCCGGGAGCCGACGCATGACGTACGCAGCCGTACCCGCCGAGCCGCCGGGGCGCCCCCGAGCGGGCAGCCCGGCCGGCCCCGCCACCCCGCGCGCGACCTGCGTCCTCGCGCCCAACCCGTCCGCGATGACGCTCGACGGCACCAACACCTGGCTGCTGGCCGAGCCCGGATCCGACGAGGCGGTGGTCGTCGACCCCGGCCCGCTGGACGAGTCCCACCTGCGGGCCGTCATCGCCACGGCCGAGGAGGCCGGCCGGCGGATCGTCCTGGCCCTGCTCACCCACGGCCACCTCGACCACTCCGGTGGCGCCGAGCGCCTCGCCGAGCTGACGGGGGCGCCGGTTCGGGCGGTGGACCCGGCCCTGCGCGTCGGCGACGGAGGGCTCGCCGCGGGCGAGGTCATCACCGTCGGCGGCCTGGAGGTGCGGGTGGTCCCCGCGCCCGGGCACACGGCGGATTCCGTCAGCCTCCACCTGCCCGCGGACCGCGCCCTGATCACCGGGGACACCGTGCTCGGCCGGGGCACCACCGTCGTGGCCCGCCCCGACGGACGGCTCGGCGACTACCTCGACTCGCTGCGCCGCCTGCGGTCCCTCGTGGTCGAGGAGGACGTGCGCACGATCCTGCCCGCCCACGGGCCCGTACTGGATGACGCCCGGGGCGTCCTGGAGTACTACCTGGCGCACCGCGCCAAGCGCCTCGCCCAGGTCGAGACGGCCGTAGAGGCCGGCCACCGCACGCCCGCCGAGGTCGTGGCGCACGTGTACGCGGACGTGGACCGCGCCGTGTGGCCGGCGGCTGAGCTGTCGGTGCGGGCGCAGCTGGACTATCTGAGCGAGCACGGGCTGATCTAGCGGTTCGCGGAGGGCCGGGGGCTTTGGGGCCTTGGCCAAGCCCCGGCGCCCTCCTCAACCCGACCGCGATTGCTTGTTGCGTGCGCGCGCGTTCTCATTCACGCTGATTGCAGCGGCGGAGCTGTGCCCCCGACAGGGCGCTCCGCCGTTTCGCATGCGCTCAGGCCCCACCGGTTCCGGTGGGGCCTTCGTCGTCCCCTGATGTGTGAGGAGTTCTCATGGCAGGCACCAATGGCAACGAGATCCGCGTCGCCGGCACCGGCCGGATCCTGGTCGCCAAGGCGGACGCGGCCGCTCCGGCCGACGTCTCCGCCGCGTGGCCGACCGGCTGGGTGGACCTGGGGTACACCACCACCGACGGCATCAAGTTCAACAAGAAGGACAAGATCGACCAGCTGCACACCTGGCAGTCCGTCAGCTCCGCCCGGCTCGTCTACTCCGAGCGCGACCTGACGGTGAAGTTCCAGATGCTCCAGCTGAACGCCGACACGCTTCCGTTCTTCATGGGCGGGTCCGCCGTACAGCCGCAGGGCACCGGCGATTCGTACAAGTACGAGCTGTCCAGCCGCCCCGGCAAGGACGAGCGCGCGCTCGGCGTCGAGTTCACCGACGGTGCCGACGCCGTCTACCGGTTCATCATCCCTCGCGGTCAGGTGACCGACAGCGAGGAACTGGCGCTGACCCGGTCCGGCGCCGTCAAGCTCGGCGTCACCTTCACGGCGCTGGCCGTGGACGACAACCGGGCGCTGGCGACCATCCTGATGAAGGACAAGGCGTACGCCGGAGCCGTTCCCCCCAAGTAACCCGAGCCGTCCCGCCCGTGCGGCCGGTGCGCCCGAACAACCCGTCCGTACCGCCTGAGTGAAGCACCCCCTCGTCGAGCCGTGGCGCGGGCCGGACGCCCCCTGCGGGGCCACCGGGCCGCGCCACGGCCGTCCCACCCCTCGTCCCGCGAAGGAGAGCCCACCCATGTCCTCGTTCGACGTCAACGCGGCCCGTGCCCAGCGCTTGGAGGCGCTCGGCCGCTCCTGGACCTTCAGCCTCGACGGTGACACCTTCGAGCTGCCCACCGAACTCTCCCGGCAGACCGTCCGCAAGCTCCGTGAGCTCGACGACAACGACGTCGACGGCCTGCTCGCGCTGCTGCTGGGCAAGCAGCAGTACACCCGCTTCAACCGGCACGACGTGACGATGCAGGACATCGGCGCGGTCCTGGAGGCGTACGGCAAGGAGACCGGGCTCGGCCTGGGGGAAGACTGAGCCTCGACGCGTTCGTCGACGAACACGCCGAGGCTCTGGAAGCGGACCTGCTCCGTCATTACGGCGTGGACGTGCTCGACTGGCACCGCGGCCGGCTCTCCTCGCGCCGGCTCGCGGTGCTGATCGCGCATCTGCCGCGGGACAGCGCGGTCACCCGGGCCCTGCACGACGAAGCGGCCGGCTGGTCGGTGACGGACCACCTGCTCGCCACCGCCGTCGATCATCTCGCCGTCGCGAACTGGATGTTCGCGACCGTCAACCGTGACGAGGACGCGGAGCCGGCGGAATTCCCCGAGCCGGTGCCGCGGCCGGGCGAGGACCGGACGGCGAAGGAGCCGGCCGAGGGGTACGGCAGGCCGCGCCGGTCCGTGGCAGACGCCGGAGATTCCGGCGCGCCGGAGGAGACGAAACCCGGCGGACAGGTGTCGCCCGCGGAAATCGTCGCCTTTTTTCGCACGTGACCCGGACGCGCACGGCCATGCGCGCCGGCGCGTCCGTGCCATCAATCTCCCGAACCCCCTGGGGGCAGCATGAGTCTCACCGCGAGTCTCAAGAAATCCACCTCCGCGCTGAACGGTTTCCACGGTGCCACCGGGAAGGTGGCCACCGCTCTGTCCAAACTCAAGAACGCGGCGGGGCAGGCGGATACCGGTGTCGGCAGGCTGCGGAACGGCGTGTCCCGCGCCCGGTCCGGCATCGACCAGGTGAAGAACGCGTCGGGGAAAACGGTCACCGGCCTGAACAAGCTCAAAACCACCGCCGGCCAGACCGACACCGCGATCGGCAAGCTGAAGAACTCCGGTTCCCGCGCCCAGTCCGGCCTCAGCCAGGTGAAGAACGCGTCGGGCCAAGCCGTCACCAACCTGAACAAGCTCAAGACGACCGCCGGTCAAACGGACGGGGCGCTTGCCAAGGCCAAGGGCGCCGACAAACTCAGATCGACGCTCGACCGGTTGAAGACCGGCACCAACAACTCACAGAAGGCGCTGCAGACGCTCAAGCGCCAGTCGGACGACGCCGGTTCCGCCTTCGTGAAGTCCAAGGGGAACGCCGACAAGCTGAAGACGTCTCTCGACAAGCTCCGGAAATCGGCCGACAACTCCCAGAAGGCCCTCCGTGACGTCAAGCGTCAGGCGGACGGTGTCGAGTCCTCCGTGGGCAAGGCCGGCAAGAAGGCCGACGGCACCGGAGCGTCGATGAAGGGACTCGACAAGGGCCTCAAGGGCGCGAGCCTCGCGCAGAAGGGGCTCAACACCGCGATGCGGGCCAACCCCATGGGTTTGCTGCTCGGACTGCTGGCCCCGCTCATCACCCAGTTCGTCGACATGGACAAAGTCGTCGCCGGTGCGAAAAAGGGCTTCGAGATCGCCTGGCGGGCCATCAAGACGGCCACCAGCTCCGCCCTCGACTTCCTCAAGCCGCTGCTGAAGGGAGTCGTCAATCTCTACACGGCTCCCATTCGAGGGCTGATCACCGCCCTCAACGGGGCCATTCGCGGGTTGAACCACATCCACGTCAGCATTCCCAGCTGGGTGCCGGGCTTCGGCGGCAAGAGTTTCGGCATCAACCTGCCGGAGATTCCGCAGATCCCGACCCTCGCCGAGGGCGGTGTCGTCCGAGCCCGCAGCGGCGGCACCCTGGCCCTGCTCGCCGAGGCCGGGGAATCCGAGGCCGTGATCCCGCTGAGCAGGCTGGAGCGGATGATCGGCGGCGCTCCCGGCGGCTCGGCCGCCCTCCACCGCCTCACCCAGGCTGTCGAGCGGCTCGCCGAGCGGCCCGTCCACGTGCAGGTGGACTCCCAGACCATCGCTCGCGCGGTCCTCGTCGGCCAGCGCCAGCTCGCCCGGAGGTGACACGTGCCCGGAAACCTGTGGATAGGCGCGCCCGACAGCGAAAGCGGCCTGCGTGAGATCACGCAGGCCGCTCGCAGCTGGGACCGCTCCGCTGATCTCGGCGTGACGGAATTCCGTTCCCTGGACGGCGTCGTCACGCTCGACCGCAACCGTTTCACCCCACGCCGCCTCAAGCTGTCCTGGGACTGGCTGGAGCCCGAGGACGCCCGGCACCTCGACATGCTGGCCCGGCGCCTCGTCCGGCGCGGTGGGTGGAGCAACGCGAGAGAAAGCCTTCCGATCGCCGTGATCGACCCGGCGGCGGGAAATGTGCTGGGCGGGCTGCAGGCAGCCGGCGAATGCGGCTCCTCCGAGGCGGAGCAGGCGTGGTTCGTGGTGTCGGGTGAGGTGAAAGTGAACGAGATCTCCGCCACCTTTAAAACACCCGACAGTGCCCTCGGATGGCGGCACGGCACCTGGCCGGGCTGGCCGGTGGCACCGGGCATGACGATCTCCTGGGCGCTGCCCCCGTACTGGCGGCACATCGTCGGCGGCGCCACCGTGGCGCGGCTCGACTGGAAGCGCTACGACGGCACATCCCTCGCGTCCACCCAGGCCGAGGGGCTGTCCGTGACGGGCACCGTGCCACCGGGCGCGTCCTATGTCACTCCCGTGGGCGTCGCGGGGGCGGCGGGCGCCTGGGTGGGCATGAAGGACGCCTGCCTGACCGTCAACGGCACGGCCGTCACCGGGACGCCGGGCGACGGGTGTCCGGCCATGGCGGTGACCGGCTACACCGACACCCCGGCCGTCCGCCTGCCCTATCGCAACGTTTCACTCGATCTGGTGGAGGTGAACGGTGCGGTCCGGTAGGCCGGAAATCGACCGGGCGCTCGCCGCGGGCGAGCGGGCGCACACCTACAAGGCCAGACTCGGCGGCGTCTCCCTGGGCGAGAAGGACTACCAGGGCACCACGGTGGGCGGGTACGTGCAGAGCTGGGCGGTCGAGCGCACGTACAACACGGACCTGCCCACGGCCATGCGCGCGTTCGGCGGAGGCGCGGCGGCTCAGCTGGATCTGGATCTCTCCGGTTCGGACGAGAAGTCGGCGCCGCGGACGTTCTCCCCCTGGGCGCCCAGATGGCCGGGCGACATGGTGCGCCCGGGCCAGAGCGTGACCTTCTTCGCCGGGGTCGACGGGCTGGACCTGCCCGCCTTCCGGGGAACGGTCCGCGCCCGGTCCGCCGTCTCGGGGACCGACACCGTGAAGATCACCGCGCTGGACGGCACCGAGCGGCTGCGGGGCCGTCGGAGCTTCCCGATCCGTACCAGGGGCTGATGACCAAGCGGCCCATCGCCTCCGAGGTGTGGTGTGTGGACGAGCTCCTGCGCCAAGGCGGGGTGCACAGTTGCCCGCCGCCGCGGGCACCGTCCGTCGACGCAACGGACTCGGGTCCGCTGACCGTCATCTACGCCTCGCTGCACGGCGGGGTGTGCGCGACGTACGGCCAGCCGGAAGCGATTCCCGCTCCCGGCGACTACCGGTATGCCATGGAAGGCGCTCCGCACACTCTGGCATTCGTCCCGGTAAAGCCCGGAGTCCGGGCCTCCTGGATGCCGCGCAGCCGCATTCTGACGTCACCCCCGGGCAGCCGGCCGAGCGTGTTCACCGGAGACAAGTCCTTGGTGGAAGCGCATGTGAACAGCGGAGTCGGGGTGGGCGACACCGTCGAGCTGAAGCTGTACCTGAACCGGATCGGCGGCGGAGCCGGATACATCTCGCTGTTGGTGGAGTTCGCCCTCGGCAAAGTGACGATGTTCTCCGGAACAGTGGGTTCGACCGGCTGGGTGTGGTCGCAAACGTGGAACGAACTGAGGGCCCTGAAGGGCGTTTGGCACGTCGGCATGCTGTTCGATCCCACGCCCGCCGACGACGGCAAGGACAAGCTCGTCCTCAAGGCATTCCTGACCGGCCCGGACGGAACACGCCTCGAGACGCCCGACGTCGCGTACACGGCCGCCGGCTCCGCTCAGCCCCCCTCCGAGCTCAACCGCCTGGAACTGACCACATCCATGGCCACCGAGGCGTTGCAACTCACCACCCGGCTGGCGAACGACTTCGGGATGGAGCAGTTCGCGGCGCAGAGCAGGCAGGCCAAGGCGGTGGAGTTGGACGAACCCATTCTGCCGTTGTACGTCATCCCGAGGGTCTCCGGATCGCAGTGGGAGGCCATCAGCGAGATCGCCAAAACCACGATGTCGACAGCGGAGTTCGACGAGCAGGGCGTATTCCGCTGGCGTGGCTTCCGCCGTTTCGAGAAAGCACCGGCCGCCGCCGACGTCACCGTCACCTCACGCCGTGAGATATCCGCGCTCACGGTGTCCGAGGAGATCGACGCCTGCCGTAACTACTGTGAGCCCCTACCGGGACTGGACGGATTCCGGCCTGGGACCCGCCAAGGAGATCCGGCCGCTCGACACCATCCTCAGTGTGGGCCCCGGAAGCACCAAGGAGGTCAGCTACCCGATTCCCGAAGGGGGGTTCGAGACCGGCCCGCCGGTGACGTACGACGACAGCGGACCCGAACCGGGCGGCAGCAGGGTGCGTTTCGGGGACGCTTACGAAGAAGGGGCGGGGGGCACGGCGGTCAAGGGGGCCGTGCTGGTCACCTCGCGTCGTGACGGACCGAGAATGGTGCTGCGCTTCACCAATTTCGGGGACAAGACCCTCCACCTCGTGACCAAGGACGGCAAGCCCTCCCTGGTCGTCCAGCCGGTCAAACCCTCCGCCGACCCGCCCTCGCGGAGCCAGGAGAGCGCCGATCGGGAGAGCCAGCGGTATTACGGGCGCCAGCAATACCTGGCCCCCGCCGGTGACTGGGTACAGGACCGGGCCACCGCCAAACGGCTCGCCGACGCCCTGATCACCGCCGGGGCGTTCCCCGTGCCCGTGCTCTCCGACGTGGAAGTGCTGTACGACCCGCGCATCCAGCTCGGGGACGTCGTGCGCGTCCAGGACTCGGCGGGAGCCGAACTCGACACCCTGGCCTGGGTGGTCGGCATCCGGACCGAGGCGGCGGCCGGAACGATCACCCAGACGCTCACCCTCCGGGGCACGTGTCCCAACGGCATGCCCATGGGCTACTGGCTGGCCGCCGACCCGCCCGTCGACCCCGAGGCGGGCCGCCGGCGTACCTACGCGGAAGTCGTCTCCGGTTGGCCGGTGCTGGCCCGGCTGGCCGGCCTCACCTACCGCGCTGTGAAGGAGTACAGCTGATGCTCTTGACCCCGCTGAGTAAATTCCCCTACCCGCAGCCCACCGACGCCGCCGACATCCCGGCCCACCTCCAGTCACTGGCGGTCGCCCTGGACGGCGGCACGGTGCTGCGCTTCCCGGACGCCGCGGCCCGCGACCAGGCGCTGAACAAGCCGGCGGCGGGCATGGTGGTCTGGCTGGACAAGCCGGGCCAACTCTTCCTGTACGCGGCCGCCGGCTGGACCCCGGTCGTCCAGGGGCCCGCATACAAGATCAACGCCAAGGCCGGCACCACGGCCTCCACGACGTACGTGGAGACGCTGACCGGTTCGGACGGCGACCCCATGGCCGTCGCCTTCACCGCACCCCTCTCCGGATCCGTCCTGGTCACGGTGGGCGCCTACATGGGCGGCGGGGCCTCGGCGGCCGCCTTCATGACCGTCGCGATCCGCCAGGGGACGACGGTGACGGTGGCGGCGTCCGACGAACGGGCGGCCATGGCCCTGGGCACCGGGCGCGCCTCGGCCCAGCACCAGTTCCTGGTCACCGGGCTGACCGCGGGCACGGCCTACACGGCGACCCCCGCCTACCGGACGGCGGCGGCCAACAGCACCGCCTCGTTCGAGAAGCGGTTCGTGAGGGTCGACCCCGCTTCCTGACGGCGGCGGCCGACGGAACCCGCCTGTCCACCGCTATTGACCGAATTCGCCTGAACAGGAACGACCGATCGAAAGGAATGAGCGATGTCGGACTCTCTCCCGGACTTCCCCCGTTACGAGCTGCGGGCCTACTACCCCAGGTCGTCCCCCAGCCACCCCCTCGAGTTGCACTGCGCCGTCACGGTCTTCGTGAGCGAGCACCACGGGACGTCGGACATCACCGAGATGGTCCGTGCCGCCGAGGCCCAGCTCCGGACGCTCCCGCAGGTGGGACAGGTGACGGTCACCCGGCACTCCCTGGAGAGCGCGGACGTGACGACGCACTGACCCGCCGGGCCGCGGGGCGGCACCGGCGGGGCTGACGTGCCGCTGACGGGAAAAGAGCCCCTGGGGGCTCTTTTCCCGTTTCCGGGCTCGGGGCGGGGCGCCGGCCCCTGGCGGGCCGGGTGGCGTCAGCGGGACCGCTTGGCCAGCCGCTCGACGTCGAGCAGGATCACCGCGCGCGCCTCCAGGCGCAGCCAGCCGCGGCCGGCGAAGTCGGCGAGGGCCTTGTTGACCGTCTCCCGGGAGGCGCCGACGAGCTGCGCGAGTTCTTCCTGGGTGAGGTCGTGCACCACGTGGATGCCCTCCTCGGACTGCACGCCGAAGCGGCGCGACAGGTCCAGCAGCGCCTTGGCGACGCGGCCGGGGACGTCCGAGAAGACCAGGTCCGACATGGAGTCGTTGGTGCGGCGCAGGCGGCGCGCGACGGCGCGCAGCAGGGCGGTGGCCACCTCCGGGCGGGCGTTCAGCCAGGGCTGGAGGTCGCCGTGGCCCAGGCCGAGGAGCTTGACCTCGGTCAGGGCGGTCGCGGTGGCGGTCCGCGGCCCGGGGTCGAAGAGGGACAGTTCGCCGATCAGCTCGCCGGGGCCCAGGACGGCGAGCATGTTCTCGCGGCCGTCGGGGGAGGTGCGGTGGAGCTTCACCTTGCCCTCGGTCACCACGTAGAGGCGGTCGCCCGGGTCGCCTTCGTGGAACAGGGCGTCGCCCCTCGCGAGAGTGACCTCGCCCATGGAGGCGCGCAGCTCAGCGGCCTGCTCGTCATCGAGCGCCGCGAAGAGCGGGGCGCGCCGCAGAACGTCGTCCACGAGTTCTCTCCTTGTCGACATGCACAGAGGACCGTGGTCCCCATGATGCCCGTCGGTAAAACTGTGTGATCAAACACAAGTGTGGCGCATCGTCGACGGAAGCCCTACGGCAGGGGTCCGATTGGGCTGTGCTTTTCCCGCGCCCGGGGCGGATGTCAGTGCCGGGCTTTAGTCTGGCCGGGTGTCCAATACGCCGGTGAGAGCACAGGGCAAGGGGGCCGGGAGGGTGACCTCGACCCGCGATTCCGCTGTGGGCGAACAGCCTGCGGGGAAAACCGCAAAAGACGCAAGTACGACCAAATCGCAGACCGGTGGAGCGGGCGGCGAGACGTCGGGCGGGAAGCCGAAGGCGGGGTCGTCGGCCGAACGGGGGGTGCGCTCGTCCGGTGGTGGCGGCTCGGCCTCGGAGGCCGCCGCGAAGGAGGCCCCCGCGAAGAAGGCCTCGCCGAAGAGGACCGCCGCGGCGAAGAAGCCCGCGGCGAAGAAGCCCGCGGCGAAGAAGCCCGCCGCGAAGAAGACCGCGACCTCTCCCGGTAGCCCCACGAAGGCCAAGGCCACAGCCACCGGCAAGACCGCCGCGCGCCGCGCCGCCGGAGCCGCCGCCGACAGCGGGGCCCCGGCCGACCGGGGCAGCGGCGGCGGTGCCCGTACGGAGTCGCGGACCGCGCTCGTCCGCCGAGCCCGGCGGATCAACCGCGAGCTCGCCGAGGTGTACCCCTACGCCCACCCCGAGCTGGACTTCGAGAACCCCTTCCAGCTCCTCGTGGCGACGGTCCTCTCCGCGCAGACCACCGATCTCCGCGTCAACCAGACCACCCCGGCCCTCTTCGAGGCGTACCCCACGCCCGAGGACATGGCGGCGGCCGATCCGGAGCGGCTGGAACAGCTGATCCGCCCGACGGGCTTCTTCCGCGCCAAGGCCCGCTCGCTGCTCGGGCTCTCGGCCGCGCTCCGCGACCGCTTCGACGGCGAGGTGCCCGGCCGGCTCCGGGACCTCGTCACGCTCCCCGGTGTCGGGCGCAAGACGGCCAACGTGGTCTTGGGCAACGCCTTCGGCGTCCCGGGCATCACGGTCGACACGCACTTCCAGCGGCTCGTCCGGCGCTGGAGGTGGACGGCGGAGACGGACCCGGAGAAGATCGAGGCGGAGATCTGCGCGCTCTTCCCCAAGAGCGACTGGACGATGCTCTCGCACCGCGTCATCTTCCACGGCCGCCGCATCTGCCACTCCCGCAAGCCCGCCTGCGGCGCCTGCCCGATCGCCCCGCTCTGCCCGTCGTACGGCGAGGGGGAGACCGATCCGGAGAAGGCGCGGAAGCTGCTCAAGTACGAGAAGGGCGGCCTCCCGGGCCAGCGCCTGAAGCCCCCGCCGGACTACCCGGGCCCGCCCGCGCCCCCGCTGGGAGCCGAGTGAGGGTGCCGCCGCCCGCGGGCACGGCGCGGATTCCGCCAGAAGACCAGGGAACGCCCGGCAGCCGCCGGGAAGATCGTCGGGAACATTGGGGAAGCGCATGAGGAGCACGTACGGCCGGGACAGCCGGGAGGTCACCGTGACCGCCGAGGGGCTGCCCGAGTGGCTGGAACCGGTGGAGCGCTTCCTGGCGACCGTCGAACCGCACCAGCTGAGCCGCTTCCTGCCGCCCGAGACCGGAGGGCGCCTCTCCGCGGTGCTGGTCCTCTTCGGCGAGGGCCCGGAAGGCCCCGAGCTGCTGCTCCTCGAACGCTCCGGCACTCTGCGCTCGCACGCCGGCCAGGCGTCGTTCCCCGGCGGTGCCCTCGACCCGGAGGACGGCGAGCCGGCCGAGGGCGGGCTGATCCGAGCGGCCCTGCGGGAGGCCGAGGAGGAGACCGGCCTCGACCCCTCCGGAGTCCAGGTCTTCGGCGTGCTGCCGGACCTCTACATCCCCGTCAGCGGCTTCGTCGTCACCCCGGTCCTCGGCTGGTGGCGCGAGCCCAGCCCGGTGGGTCCGGTCGACCCGGCGGAGACCGCCCGCGTCTTCACCGTCCCGGTGGCGGAGCTCACCGACCCGGCCAACCGGGCGACCGCCGTCCACCCCAGTGGTCACCGGGGTCCCGTCTTCCACGTGGGTTCCGCGACGGTCTGGGGCTTCACCGCCGGAGTGATCGACCGCATCCTGCACTACGCGGGCTGGGAGCGGCCCTGGGACGCGAACCGGGAGGTGCTGCTCGACCGGACGGCCTGACGCCCGCGGCGGGCCCGCGCGCCCGCCCGTCCCGTCTTCCCCCCTCCCC
>NZ_JBPQTX010000108.1:0-21012 GCF_051386555.1 Streptomyces sp. URMC 126 | reverse complement strand
CGCCCCGGCCGAGACCCCCGCCGCGAAGCCCGCCGCCGACCGCCCGGTCGCCGAGCGGGTGGCCGAGCACGTCGCCGCCGTGCTGGGGATGCGCGCGGGCCGGCTCGACGTCGACAAGCCGTTCCACCGGCTCGGCATGGACTCGCTCATGGCCACGGAGCTGCGTAAGCGGCTCGAACGGGAGCTGGGCGTCTCCCTCCCCGTGGCCCGCCTGGCCCGCGGCACCACCACCGCGTCCCTGGCCCGGGAGCTCGCGGCGGAGATCCCTGCCTGAGGCACCCGGCCGCCCACCCGTACCGCATGACGCATGTGACGCCAGTCACCCGACGTGGAGGATGAGTTGACCAAGGACCTGTACGACATCGGCGAGATGCCGCCCCTGGGCGAGGTTCCGGCGCGGATGCACGCGTCGGTCATCCGCCCGGAGCGCTACGGGCCGCCGTCCCAGGGCTTCGCCATGGAGGTCGTGGACGTGCCGGCGGTCGGCCGCGGGCAGGTGCTCGTCTACGTCATGGCCGCGGGCATCAACTACAACAATGTGTGGGCCTCCCTCGGCTACCCGTACGACGTGGTGGCCGGACGGCAGAAGAAGGGCGAGCCCGAGGACTTCCACATCGGCGGCTCCGAGGGGTCCGGCATCGTCTGGGCCGTCGGGGAGGGCGTCACCTCCGTCAAGGTCGGCGATGAGGTCACCCTCTCCGGCTGCACCTGGGACGAGACCGCCGAGGACATCCGGCTGGGCGCCGACCCCATGACGTCGGTCACCCAGAAGGCGTGGGGCTACGAGACCAACTACGGCACCTTCGCCCAGTACGCCCTGGTCAAGGACTTCCAGTGCCACCCCAAGCCGAAGAGCCTCTCCTGGGAGGAGGCGGCCTGCTTCCTGCTGACCGGCGCCACCGCCTACCGCCAGCTCTGCGGCTGGCCCCCGCACACCGTGGAGCCCGGCGACCCGGTGCTGATCTGGGGCGGCGCGGGCGGCCTCGGCTCGATGGCGATCCAGATCACCCGGATCCGCGGCGGCATCCCCGTCGCCGTCGTCTCGGACGACGAGCGCGGCAAGCACTGCCTGGAGCTCGGCGCGGAGGGCTTCATCAACCGCAACGACTTCGACCACTGGGGCCGGCTCCCCGACACCTCGGACAACGCCGCCATGGCCAAGTGGATGAAGGGCGCCCGCGCCTTCGGCAACCGCTTCTGGGAGATCCTGGGCGAGCGCCGGGCGCCCCGGATCGTGCTGGAACACAGCGGGCAGAACACCATTCCCACGTCGATGTATTTGTGCGACACCGCCGGAATGGTCGTCATCTGCGGGGGCACGAGCGGTTACAACGGCGACCTCGACCTGCGATTCCTCTGGATGCGGCAGAAGCGGCTGCAGGGCTCCCACTTCGCGAACATCCGGCAGTGCCGCCAGGTCATCGAACTCGCCGCGAGCGGAAAACTCGACCCGTGCCTGTCCTGGACCGGTGATTTCGCCGACACCGGCCGGGCGCACCAGCTCATGTACGAGAACCGGCACCCGTCCGGGAACATGGCCGTCCGGGTGAACGCCGTCGAGGGCTGACCGGGCGTACGGCGCGCGGGAACGGGCCGGGCGGGACGTCTTCGGACGGACCGCCCGGCTTTCGGCCGTCCGCGGCGGAACCCGCTGTTTGGGTATCGCGTTCTCTGGTAGGAGAGGTCTGAGTCAAAAGATCGTCCCACAGCACGAGAGCCATTCCTTTGCCTACCTATTACCCTTGACGGCAAGGCCGCGCAGGGTGGCCATGGAGGAGTGAAATGAGGAGCAGGAACCCGGTCTTCTCGCGACGGGGGTTCACTCCCGGAGGCGGCTACGCGAACTTCAACGCGGCACCGCCGTCCGGGTCCGCGACGCAGGGAAACCCCTACGCGAACAGCCCGTACGCGCAGCCGACCGACCCGTACGCGGGCAACCCGTACGGCCAGCCGACCAACCCGTACGCCCAGGGCGCGCCCGACCTGCAGCAGGGCATGCCGCAGACCCGTCCGGGCGCCATGACGATGGACGACGTCGTCAGCCGCACCGCGATCACGCTGGGCCTGGTGGTCGTCGCGGCCGGCGCGGCGTGGGCCCTGAAGCTGCCGGTCGGCCTCGGCTTCGGCGCCGCGTTGATCGCCATGGTGCTGGGCCTCGTCCAGTCCTTCAAGGCGAAGCCCTCCCCGGCGCTGATCCTCGGCTACGCGGTGTTCGAGGGCCTGTTCCTCGGTGTGATCAGCCAGGCCTACAACGAGGTCGCCAAGGGCGCCCCGATGCAGGCGGTGCTGGGCACGGTGGCGGTCTTCGCCGGTGTGCTCGTCGCGTACCGGGCCCGGATCATCAACGTGAACCGCAGGTTCTACCGCTTCGTGGCCGGTGCCGCGATCGGCTTCCTGCTGCTGATGGTCGTCAACATGCTGTTCGCCGTGTTCGGCGGCGGTGACGGCCTCGGCTTCCGCACCGGCCCGGTCGGCATCCTCGTCGGCGTCATCGGCGTGCTGCTCGGCGCCGCGTTCCTCGCCCTCGACTTCAAGCAGGTCGAGGACGGCGTGCAGTACGGCGCCCCGCGCGAGGAGTCGTGGCTGGCCGCGTTCGGTCTGACGCTGTCGCTGGTGTGGATCTACACCGAGCTGCTGCGGGTCATCGCCCTGGTGATGAGCGACGACTAGTCTCCGCGGGGGTGCGGACCGGCCGCCCGCGGCTACAGGAGCCTGCGCGCGGCCCGTCGGAGGTCGTACTCGTGCACGATCGCCTTGGCGTGGCCGTAGGCGAGACCGTGTTCTCCGCGCAGCCAGCTCACCTTCTCCTCGAACCGGGACAGGGAGGGGCCTTCGTCGACCGTGCGCATCCAGTCGGCGACTTCTCGGCCGGTGCAGTGGGGGATTCGGGAGAGCAGGTTCCGGTGGGTTTCGTCGGAGATGACGTAGGACATCGGCGCCTCCGGACGCGTCGGATGATGGTCCTTCATGTCACCGTGCCCGAGTGTTCAGCCATTGGCAACAGTCGGTGGGCGCCGCATAGTCTCGGGGCGTGGATGATGTGACGCCTCTGCTGACCGCCGTGGACACCTTCGCCGACCGCCTGCGCGCCCTGCCCCAGTCCCGGCTGAGCCGGGGGGCCGCCGCCGAGGCGCTGGCCCTCGCCCGGGAGCTGGCGGCCCGGGCCCAGCGGATGGAGGAGCCCGGGGACGCCGCGCCGCGCGAGATGCCGGACGCCGGGATGTTCGCCGTGGCGGACCAAGTGGCCGTCGCCGGGCACGACTTGGCCGAGGCGCTGGCCGCCGGCGGCGGGCCGGGGGCCGCGGTGGCCGAGGCGGTGGAGCTGGTGACGGAGGCGGCCCGGCGGTGCGGCCTCCAGTGAGGCGTTCCGCGAAGCCGCCCGGAGCCGGCGCCGGGCGGGGGCCCGGTGAGGTCCACGGTGCGGCCGGCCGGGCCGGCTCAGGTCACAGCGAGGCGATGACCCGGTCCGCGAGGACGTAGACGTTGCCCGTGGCGCAGCCGAAGGTCAGGGCGTACGCGCCCGCCACACCGGAGCCGCCGAGCAGCACCGGCGCCTCCCCGGTGCGCAGCGCGTGCGCCAGGCTCTCGGCGGTCTCCCGGTGGCCGGGCGTCATGCAGACGGTGGTGCCGTCGGCGAAGACGTAGACGTCGAGGGTGCCCAGCGGGCCCGGACGGACGTCCGCCAGCGGCACACCGGCCTCCGCGAGCTCGGCCAGCCGCTCGACGGTGCGCTCGTGGTCGCCCACCGGCGCGCCGGAGGGCGAGAAGTCCGGATGCGAGGGGTGCCGGCGGCGGGCGGCGGCGAGCTCGGGGGACTCCGCCTCGTCCGCCGCGACGGCGTCGGTCTGCCGGGGCAGGTACGGGAAAGGGGTCTGCGGGACGTCGCCGTACGGGGTGTCGGCCGCGGCCGTGTCGTCCACGACGCCCGGCAGACCCGACAGCAGGGACGGCGCGTCGGCCGCGCCGCCCAGGTCGAGAGCCTCCTGCGCGGCCCAGAACGCCCGGGCCTCGGCGAGCTCCCGCTCGCGCTCCTCCGCGAGCGCGTCGGCGACGGCGGCCCGTATGTCGGAGAGGACGACGCCGGCCTCCTCGGCGGGGGCCGTCCGCGCGACCGGGACCGTCGTGGCGGCGGTGCGCCCGGCCCGGGCCTCGGCCAGGTCGGCGCGGAGTGCGTGGATCTGCCGGCGCAGCCCGCGGGTCGTCCACAGGGCGGCGGTACCCGCGGCGGTGGCAGTGGCGGCGGCCAGCAGCAGGGCAAGGGACATGGCGCTCACTGACGTACTCCCGGTTGCTGTCGGTCCCCGAATTCCTACCTCAGCTTCGCGCGCGTCTTCCCCGGTCCCCAGTGCAAAACGTCATGAAACCGGCGGGACTTAGGGCCCGGAGGTTGGGAGTTCAACATATCTGACCTGGGGAAACGAATCTCCCCCGGGACGTTGGTCACATCCTGGGGGAGATTGGGTCACGAACGGGAAGCCGCGCGGGCGGAGACCGCCTCGGCTCGTCCGCACACCTCTCCCGGTCGCGCTGAGCTTCGGCTTCGCTGCGGGCAGGTGCCGCCTTCGCCACGCGGCGGAGCCGCATATCGGCACGGCCAGGCGGCCCCTACCCTCCGCTGCGCCTCAGCTCAGTCGCTCGATCACCATCGCCATGCCCTGCCCGCCGCCCACGCACATCGTCTCCAGCGCGAACTGCTTGTCGTGGAACTGGAGCGAGTTGATGAGCGTGCCGGTGATGCGCGCGCCCGTCATGCCGAACGGGTGGCCGACCGCGATGGCGCCGCCGTTGACGTTGAGCTTGTCGATGTCGACGCCCAGGTCGCGGTAGGACGGGATCACCTGCGCCGCGAAGGCCTCGTTGATCTCGACCAGGTCGATGTCGTCGATCGTCATGCCGGCCCGCTTCAGCGCCTGGCGGCTCGCCTCGACCGGGCCGTAGCCCATGATCTCGGGGGAGAGGGCCGAGACGCCGGTGGAGACGATCCGGGCGAGCGGGGTGAGGCCCAGGTCGCGCGCCTTGGTGTCGGACATGATCACCAGGGCGGCGGCGCCGTCGTTCAGCGGGCAGCAGTTGCCGGGCGTGACCAGGCCGTCCGGGCGGAACGACGGCTTGAGGGCGCTGACACCCTCCATGGTGACGCCGGCGCGCGGACCGTCGTCCTTGCCGACGACCGTCCCGTCCGGGGTGGTCACCGGGGTGATCTCGCGGGCCCAGAAGCCCTTGGCGAGGGCCTGCTCGGCGAGGTTCTGCGAGCGGACGCCGAACTCGTCCATCTCCTCGCGGGTGATGCCCTTGAGGCGGGCGAGGTTCTCGGCGGTCTGGCCCATGGCGATGTACGCGTCCGGGACGAGCCCGTCCTCGCGCGGGTCGTGCCAGCCCTCGCCGCCCTGCTCGGCGCGGGCCGCGGTACGCGCTTCGGCGTCGGCGAACAGCGGGTTGTGGGTGCCCGGCATGCCGTCCGACGAGCCGTTGACTGACCGGGACACCATCTCGACGCCCGCCGAGAGGAACACGTCGCCCTCGCCCGCCTTGATCGCGTGGAAGGCCATCCGCGAGGTCTGGAGGGAGGAGGCGCAGTAGCGGGTGATCGTGGTGGCGGGCAGGTGGTCCATGCCCATCTGCACGGCGACGATCCGGGCGAGGTTGTGGCCCTGCTCGCCCCCGGGCAGGCCGCAGCCCAGCATCAGGTCGTCGATCTCGCGCGGGTCCAGGCCGGGGACCTTGTCGAGGGCGGCCTGGATGATCGTGGCGGTCAGGTCGTCCGGCCGCATCTCCTTCAGCGAGCCCTTGAAGGCCCGGCCGATGGGGGAACGGGCGGCTGAGACGATCACGGCTTCGGGCATCACGGCTCCAGTCGACGCGACGACGGCAGGACTCCGGTGAAGTTACCCGCACGTAAGGTCAAGGTCACGAGGCCGCGGCTGTGATGCGGGACTCATGGCCGTCGGGCCGGGTCACGGCGGGGTTCCCGTCCATTGTCGCTCCGCGCCGGGGTGTGGGGCGGGCGCCGCCCCCGCTGCGCTGCTGGGGCTGCCGCCCCAGACCCCGCTTTCGCGGCTTCGCCGCTCGTCCTCAAACGCCGGACGGGCTGATACAGCCGGTCCGGCGTTTGAGGACAACCGCGCGGAGCGCGGTTTCCGGGTCGCGGGGCCGGGGCGCCCTACCGCCCCACCCGGTGCCACACATGGTGCCGCTCCGGCCCGTTCCCCGGGCCCTCCGGCCCCTCGGCCGGGGGAAGCTGTCGGCGGCGGCGGTGCTTGAGGAGGGCCCAGCGGCCGCGGGCGGCCGTGACCTCGGTGCCGCCCTCGGCCGCCGCCTGGGCCGCCGCCCGGGCGACCGGCAGGATGCCCTCGCGGCGGGTGACGTCCGGCCGCTCCTCGTCCTCCGGCCACAGGCCGAGCGCCGCGCAGAGCGTGGGCAGCACGGCCATGGCGGCGGTGGCGTAGCCCTCCGCCGACGGGTGGTAGTTGTCCGGCCCGAACAACTCCCGGGGGTTGGACTCGAACTCGGGCCCGAGCAGGTCGCCCAGCGACACCGTGCGCCCGCCCGCCTCCAGCACCCCTATCGTCTGGGCCGCCGCGAGCTGGCGGCTCAGGCGCCGGGCCAGCCAGCGCAGCGGCTGGTACACCGGCTCGATCGTGCCCAGGTCGGGGCAGGTGCCGACCACCACCTCGCAGCCCGCCTCGCGAAGCCGGCGCACGGCCTCCGAGAGCAGCCGGACCGAGCGGGCGGCCGGCACCCGGTGGGTGACGTCGTTGGCGCCGATCATGATGACGCAGACGTCGGGGGCCCGGTCGTGACCGGACAACAGCAGGGTGACCTGCCGTTCCAGGTCGTAGGACTGGGCGCCGGACAACGCCACGTTCCGTAGCTCCACCGGCCGCTCGGCGACCGCCGCCAACCCCGTGGCCAGCAGGGCCCCGGGGGTCTGGCGGGGCCGGTGGACGCCCTTGCCCGCGGCCGTGGAGTCGCCCAGCATGCCGAGGACCAGCGGGTCGTTCCCGGCCCGGTGGACGAACGCCGATCCGTAGCGGCCGTCCGCCTGCGGCGGGACGTCCTGGTTGCCTCCGACGACCCGTCGGGCCAGCGCCACCTCGGTCAGCAGCAGCCCCAGGGCCGCCCCGCCCAGCAGCCCGATGCCGCCGCCTCCGTACGCCGCCGCCGCCGCGATCCGTCGCGCGGCCCTCGCCCTCGACATGGACATAAGGCGGGTCTCCTCCCGCTCCACGAGCGCTCTGCACCCTTGCTCGACCGTGCTGATAGCTACGTGCCCCGAGCACCGGTCAGTGCAACGCGTCACTGGTGCACTCGGCCCTCGAATCGTCCGAATAGGCTGGTTGTACGGGCACGCGACGAACCGCTAGTGCCCCCGACCGCGGAGACCACCGTGCAGTATCACGATTCGATGATCGAGCTCATCGGGAACACCCCGCTCGTGAAGCTCAACAGCGTGACCGAGGGCATCAAGGCGACCGTGCTGGCCAAGGTCGAGTACTTCAACCCCGGCGGATCGGTGAAGGACCGCATCGCCGTGCGGATGATCGAGGCCGCGGAGAAGTCCGGTGAGCTGAAGCCGGGCGGCACCATCGTCGAGCCGACCTCGGGCAACACGGGCGTGGGCCTGGCGATGGTGGCCCAGCAGAAGGGCTACAAGTGCGTCTTCGTCTGCCCGGACAAGGTGTCCCAGGACAAGATCAACGTGCTGCGGGCCTACGGTGCCGAGGTCGTCGTCTGCCCCACCGCCGTCGATCCGGAGCACCCGGACTCGTACTACAACGTGTCCGACCGGCTGGTCCGTGAGATCCCGAACGCCTGGAAGCCGGACCAGTACAGCAACCAGAACAACCCGCTGTCGCACTACCACTCCACCGGCCCGGAGGTGTGGGAGCAGACCGGCGGCAGGATCACGCACTTCGTCGCGGGCGTCGGCACCGGCGGCACGATCAGCGGCACCGGCCGGTACCTGAAGGAGGTCAGCGGCGGCAAGGTCAAGGTGGTCGGCTCGGACCCCGAGGGCTCCGTCTACAGCGGCGGTTCCGGCCGTCCGTACCTGATCGAGGGCGTCGGCGAGGACTTCTGGCCGACCGCCTACGACGGCACGGTGACCGACGAGATCATCGCGGTCTCCGACAAGGACGCCTTCCAGATGACCCGCCGCCTCGCCCGCGAGGAGGGGCTGCTGGTCGGCGGCTCCTGCGGCATGGCCGTGGTCAGCGCGCTGCGCCTGGCCGAGCGGCTGACCGAGGACGACGTCGTGGTCGTCCTGCTGCCGGACAGCGGCCGCGGCTACCTCAGCAAGATCTTCAACGACGAGTGGATGGCGGACTACGGCTTCCTGGAGGAGCCGGGCGACGCCGCCCGCGTCGGCGACGTCCTGCGCCGCAAGGACGGCGGCCTGCCCTCGCTGGTGCACATGCACCCGGAGGAGACGGTCGGCGAGGCGATCGAGGTGCTGCGCGAGTACGGCGTCTCGCAGATGCCGATCGTCAAGCCGGGCGCCGGGCACCCGGACGTGATGGCCGCCGAGGTCATCGGCTCCGTCGTGGAGCGGGAGCTGCTGGACGCCCTGTTCACCCAGCGGGCCTCGCTCTCCGACCCGCTGGAGAAGCACATGAGCGCGCCGCTGCCGCAGGTCGGCTCCGGCGAGCCGGTCGGCGACCTGATGGCCGTGCTGGGCGCGGCGGACGCGGCGATCGTGCTGGTCGAGGGCAAGCCGACCGGTGTGGTGAGCCGTCAGGACCTGCTGGCCTTCCTGGCCGAGGGCAACGGCGGCAAGTGACCGCGGGGCCTGCGGGCCGCCGGGCCGGTGGGAGCCGGGCCAGCGGCCCGGCCGCGTCGGGGGCCCGTCAAGACGCGCCCCCGCTCCGTAAAAGGAACGTATGTGTCACGTGACGGCAGCACGGACTTAACACGGCCCGGCCACACTGGAGACGTGCCGCGGGGACGGGAACGTCCCGGGCGGCACGTCGGTGCGACGGCTGGACTTCCGGAGCGGCTCCCGGACTCCACGGCCGTCCGGACGCGGCGGCCGGCGCCCTACGGCCCGGGCCGCGTCCCCGCGGGGGACCGCCGCCGTCCCGGCCCCGGGCTCGGCCCGGGGTGCGGCGGCCCCCGCGCAATCCGTCCCGTCCCGTCGCCCGTGGCGCGGCCGGCGCCCCGCCGCTCGCCTCACGTCGTGCCGTACGCCGCCGCCGGGTCCGTCAGTCCCACTCCGAGCCGCCGCGGTCCTGGTTCCGCTGCCACGGGAACCCCCGCATCACCTGCACCGCGTTGACGCCCACGATCCCGGCCCAGGTCACCAGCAGGCCGGCCAGCCCGGCGTTGGCCACGCCGATCGCGGACAGCGGGATCGCCAGCACCAGCGTCACCGAGGCGAAGCCGAACCGTTCGCCGAAGGTGCCGAACTCGCCGCCCGGGCCGGACCCGCCGCCGCGCGCGGCCGTCATCTGCCGTTCCGCGGCCTGGCGGCGCAGCCGCCGCTCCACCGCGCCGTCGAGCTTGCTCTCCACCTTCTCCAGGAAGGAGTCGACGAGCTCGGCCTCGTAGTCGGCGCCCAGCTCCCTGCGGGCCTGGAGGGACGCGTCGAGGTCCTTCTTGAGGTCGGGCTTCAGGTCTGGGTCGTGGCCGCTCATGCCGACAACGGTACGGTCGGCCCGTGACCCCCGTCAGTGGGGTCAGCACCCGTATCCGCAGTGGGGCCGTCCCCGGGGCGGGCCCGTGGAAGGAGCAGCCCGTGACCGCCGCCCTCCTGTCGTCCCTCGCCGACGGCGCCGCCGACCGGCCGGACGCCCTCTCCTTCGCCGGCCGGACCCTCTCCCGCGAGGACCTGCTCGGCGCCGCGGGGGCCGTGGCGCACCGGATCGCCGGCGCGGCCCGGGTCGCCGTCCGCGCGACGGCGACCGCCGAGACGGCCGTCGCGGTCGTCGGCGGGCTGCTCGCCGGGGTGCCCGTGGTGCCGCTCCCGCCGGACGCCGGCCCGGTCGAACGGCGGCACATCCTGCGCGACTCCGGCGCGGAACTCGTCCTCGGCGGCGAGGCCGACGAGGACGGCACGGCCTCCGTCCCGGTGGACGTCCGGGAGCGGGCCGACCACCCGCTGCGGGCCGCGGACCCCGACCGCCCCGCGCTCATCCTCTACACCTCCGGCACCACCGGTGCGCCCAAGGGCGTCCTGATACCGCACGACGCGATCACGGCCTGCCTCGACGGGCTCGCCGAGGCCTGGGCGTGGACGGCGGAGGACACCCTGGTCCACGGGCTGCCGCTGTTCCATGTGCACGGGCTCGTCCTGGGTGTGCTGGGGGCGCTGCGCACGGGCAGCCGGCTGGTGCACACCGGGCGGCCGACGCCCGAGGCGTACGCGGCGGCGGGCGGCAGCCTGTACTTCGGGGTGCCGACGGTGTGGTCCCGGGTCGTCCGCGACCCCGCCGCCGCCCGGCGGCTGTCCGGGGCGCGGCTGCTGGTCTCCGGCAGCGCCGCGCTGCCGGCGCCCGTCTTCCGCGAGCTGGAGGCGCTGACCGGGCAGCGGCCCGTCGAGCGGTACGGCATGACGGAGACGCTGATCACCGTCGCCGCGCGGGCGGACGGGGAGCGGGTGCCGGGACGCGTCGGCGTACCGCTGCCGGGGACGCGCACCCGGATCGCGGCGGTCGAGGGCGGCGACGGCATCGGCGAGCTGGAGGTGTCGGGCCCGACCCTCTTCTCCGGCTATCTCGGCCGTCCCGAGGACACGGCCCGCGCCCACACCGCCGACGGCTGGTTCCGCACCGGCGACATCGCCGCCCTGGACCCCGACGGGACCCACCGCATCGTCGGCCGCGCCTCCACGGACCTCATCAAGTCCGGGGGGTACCGCGTCGGCGCCGGCGAGGTGGAGAACGCGCTCCTCGACCACCCGGCGGTGGCCGAGGCGGCCGTCGTCGGGCTGCCGCACGACGATCTGGGCCAGGAGATCGTCGCGTACGTGGTGGCGGAGGGGGTGACGGAACAGGCGCTGATCGACTTCGTCGCCGGGCAGCTGTCCGTCCACAAGCGGCCGCGCCGCGTCCGGTTCCTGGAGGCGTTGCCGCGTAACGCGATGGGCAAGCCGCAGAAGAAGCTGCTGGAGGGGCTCTAGGGGCGCCGGGCCCGGCCGATGCCTGCATAATTCCATGCAGAGCATGGGCCGGGTGAATGGCCCGGGGTGACGGGAGAGGAAGAGCGGATGACGGAGACCGGCGCGGCACCGGAGGCCACCGCACGGCTGCAGAAGCTCTTCGAAGGGCACCGGCTGACGCCCACCCAGCGGCGCATCGCCCACTGCATGGTGCGCCGGGCGGCCGACGCCCCCTTCCTGTCCAGCGTGGAGCTGGCCGAGCTCGCGGGTGTCAGCCAGCCGTCCGTGACCCGCTTCGCCGTGGCCCTCGGCTTCGACGGCTACCCGGCGCTCCGCCGCCACCTGCGGGAGGCGGTCCCGGCGGCGCCCGAGGCGGCGCCGGGCACGGACAACGCCTACCAGCAGGCCGTCCACGCCGAGATCGACAACCTGCGGCACCTCGCGTCGCTGCTCGCCGACCCCGAGCCCGTCGCCCGCGCGGGCCGGCTGCTGGCCGCGTCCCGGCCGCTGCCGGTGCTGGGCCTGCGCGCCGCCGGCGCCCAGGCGGCCGGCTTCACCTACTTCGCCCGCAAGGTGCACCCCGACGTCCGGCTGCTCGACGAGGGCGGCAGCCTGCTCGTCGACCGCCTGGACGCGGCGGTACGGGCCGGCGCGAGCGTCCTGCTGTGCTTCGCGCTGCCCCGCCACCCGCGCGAGGTGGTCGAGGCGCTGGAGTACGCGCGGGGCGCCGGGCTCACCGTCGTCACCGTCGCCGACTCCACTTTCGCCCCCGTGGCCCGCCACAGCGACCTGCTGCTGCCCGCCGCCGTGGGCACGGGCCTGGTCTTCGACACCGCCTGCGCGCCGATGCTGCTGGGGCGGGTGCTGCTGGAGGCGATGTGCGACGCGCTGCCCGACGCGCAGGCGCGGCTGGAGGAGTTCGACGTCAAGGCGGCGGCGCGGGGGCTCTTCGTGGAGTGACGGCCCGTCAGCGCGCCTGCTGTGCGGTGTGCTTTTGATGCGGGTGCGCGCTCGCCTCGGTCGCCGTCCCCAGGAGACTCATCAGCCCCGTCAGCACCAACGCCACCGCCGCGACCACCGCGCGCCGCCTCAATCCCCGCTTGTCGACCGGCATTCCGGGCCCTCCGCTCGTGTCCGCCCCCGTTCCCGATGGGTTCGACGGTAGTGGGTTTGGGGGCGCCTACACGTCATACTCGGGCGCTCAGCGGTGGGTGATACCGGGGTATGACGTTGTCGTCATCGTTCGGTCATGTGGGGCGCCCCGGTCCCGCAAGCCCCCGCACCCCCGAAGCGCCCTGCGGGCGCTGTCCTCAAACGCCGGACGGGCTGACTACTCAGCCCGTCCGGCGTTTGAGTACGAGCGGGGCACCCTCACCGCGTCAGCGGCAGTGCCGCCAGCTCCGCGACCACCCACGTCAGTGGCCCGAGCACGGCGACAAGCGCAACCGTCCGCACCGCCGCGGCGCCACGCAGCAGCGAGCCCGGAAGACCGAGCCGCAGCAGCGCCGCGGTGGTCTCGGAGCGGACCTGCCGCGTGTCCAGAGCGGCGGTGATCGCCGTGGCCGTGGCGCTGGCCATGACCACGGCCGCGCCCAGCCCGGTGAGCGGGCCGAACGGCCGGGGCCCCGAGTCCTCCCAGGCCACTCCGTAGAGCTCGGCGGCGGCCAGGGCGCCGGCGGCGACCGCGCACAGCACGCCCAGCGGCCGGCCCAGGCGCGTCGCCGTGTCCTGGAGCATGCGCCCGGCCAGCATCCGGACCGGCCCCGGCCGTCCGGCCGCCAGCGCCGCCCCGCACCAGTGCGTCAGCCCGGGCCCCGCCAGGACCAGCCCCAGCACGGTGAGCAGCCAGCCGCCGAGGAGGCCGGGGGAGGCGCCGCCGTCCTGGCCGGGGAGCGCGAGCAGCCGCCCCGGCTGGGGCGCGGGCGCGTGGCCCACGTACGCCACCAGGGCGAGGCCGGTGGCGATCACCGCGATGCCCCAAGGGAGCCCGGCGAACGAGGGCCGGACGGGCGCGCCGCGCGGCGGCACCGAGACGTCGTCCGACTGCGGACGGGCGTGCGCCGGGCCCGGGCGCCTGCGCGCCGCCTCACGCGGGCGCAGGACGAGGGCGCACACGCCGGAGCTCACGGCGGGCAGCAGGGCCAGCAGCGTCACGGTGGCGGCCCACGGCAGGGCGTGGCCGCCGTCGAGCAGCCGGCGCGCCGTGCCGCTCAGCGGGGTGCCGCCGAGGTCGCCCCGCAGCTCCAGGTAGGCGAGGAGGGCGGCGCCGCTGCCCAGGCAGCAGGTGACGGCCGTCGAGGCGGCCGCCAGGAGGGCGAGCCGCACCGGCCCGAGCCCGATCGCGTCCAGCCCGTCCCGGGGCCGGGTGGCCGGGTCCGTCCGGGCCACCGCCAGGGCGAAGTACACGACCGCCGCGCAGGGGACCGCGCACCACACCAGCCGTACGACCCCCTCCTCCGGCCGCTTCGGGTGCGCCACCGCGTACCCGAGGGCGCAGAGCAGCAGGAAGGCGGCGCCCGCCGCGGCGGACGCGACCAGCACGCGCCGGAGCAGGACGAGCGGGTGCGCGCCCCGGGTCAGGCGGAGACTGAGCACGCGGCCCTGCCCTCCCCGTCGGGCGCGTCCGGTGCGGGGATGCCGCCGCCCCGGCGGCCGTCGGCGAGGCCGATCGTCCGGTCGGCGAGCGCGGCGCCCTCGTCGTCCGGCGTCGCGAGGACGACCGTGATGTGGTGGGAGCGGGCCGCGGTGGTGAGGGTGCGCAGGACCTGGGCCCGGTCGGTGCTGTGCAGCGGCGCGGTGGGGTCGTCGGCGAAGACGACGGTGGGCTCGCACGCCAGCGCGCGGGCGACGGAGATGCGCTGGCACTGGGCCCGGGACAGCGCGCCGGGCCGTTTGCGGGCGCAGTCGCCCACGTCGAGGCGTTCGAGCCACTCGGCGGCGGCCTGCTTGGCGGCGCGGTGGCCGGTGCCCCGGGCCAGCAGGGGGAGCGCGGCGTTCTCCCAGCCGGTCAGCTCCGGGACCAGGTGCGGGGTGCTGTCGATCCAGCCGAACCGCTCGCGCCGCAGCCGCTCGCGCGCCGGGCGGGCGAGGGTGTGCACCGGCGCGCTGTTGAACCACACCTCGCCGGAGTCGGGCACGAGCTGGCCGGAGAGGCACTTGAGGAGGGTGGTCTTGCCCGCGCCGCGCGGCCCGGTGACCGCGAGGACCTCGCCCTCGCGGATGCCGACGGACACGCCTGCGAGGGCGGGGGAACCGTTGTAGGAGTAGTGCAGGCCGCGTGCCCAGAGCACGTCGTTGTCCGGCGGGGCCACCATTTCGAGCACACCTCGGGTCGCTGGAGGGTCCGTTCCCCTGTCCGGGTGAACGAACCGGGGGCCATTGGGTCACTGGCACCGTACGGAACGGGGATCCTAGCCCCGGTCCAGGCTCGGCGCGGGAGTGGTCCAGGAGTGGCCCACTTTCCTCCCATCGGGCTCATGGCGCGAGGGTGCGAAGAGGGTGTGCGGGGGCGGAAACAGCCCCAAGGGGCGGAAAGGGGCAGGAAGTGCGCGGCAGGGGCCCGCGCGCACCGCCGACGTGGCGCGCGCGGGCCCCCGCCGCGACCTGCCGGAACGTCAGACGCGGGTCCACGCCTCCGCGAGGACGCCCCGGAGGATCTGCTCGATCTCGTCGAACGTGCCCTGGTCGGAGACGAGCGGCGGGGCCAGCTGGACGACCGGGTCGCCGCGGTCGTCGGCCCGGCAGTAGAGGCCCGCCTCGAACAGTTCCCTGGAGACGAAGCCGTAGAGCAGCCGCTCGCACTCCTCCGGCGTGAACGACTCCTTGGTGGTCTTGTCCTTCACCAGCTCGATGCCGTAGAAGAAGCCGTCGCCGCGCACGTCGCCGACGATCGGCAGGTCGCGCAGCTTCTCCAGGGTGGCGCGGAAGGCCGCCTCGTGGTCCAGCACGTGCCGGTTGAGGCCCTCGCGCTCGAAGATGTCCAGGTTGGCCAGCGCGACGGCGGCCGAGACCGGGTGGCCGCCGAAGGTGTAGCCGTGCAGGAAGGTGTTCTTCCCCTTGAAGAACGGCTCGGCGATCCGGTCGGAGATCACGGCCGCGCCGATGGGGGAGTAGCCGGACGTCATGCCCTTGGCGCAGGTGATGATGTCCGGGACGTAGCCGAACTTGTCACAGGCGAACATCGTTCCGAGCCGGCCGAAGGCGCAGATGACCTCGTCCGAGACCAGCAGGACGCCGTACCGGTCGCAGATCTCGCGCACCCGCCGGAAGTAACCGGGCGGCGGCGGGAAGCAGCCGCCGGCGTTCTGCACCGGCTCCAGGAAGACGGCGGCGACGGTGTCCGGGCCCTCGAAGAGGATCTGCTGCTCGATCTGGTCGGCGGCCCAGCGGCCGAACGCCTCCGGGTCGTCCCCGTGGATCGGCGCGCGGTAGAAGTTGGTATTGGGCACCTTGTGGGCGCCGGGGACCAGGGGCTCGAAGGGGGCCTTGAGCGCCGGGAGGCCGGTGATGGACAAGGCTCCCTGCGGGGTGCCGTGGTAGGCCACCGCCCGCGATATCACCTTGTATTTCCCGGGGTTGCCGGTGAGCTTGTGGTACTGCTTCGCCAGCTTCCAGGCGGTCTCGACGGCCTCGCCGCCGCCGGTGGTGAAGAAGACCTTGTTCAGGTCGCCGGGCGCGTAGTGGGCCAGCCGCTCGGCCAGTTCGATCGCCTTGGGGTGGGCGTAGCTCCACACCGGGAAGAAGGCCAGCTCCTGTGCCTGCTTGGCGGCGGCCTCGGCCAGCTCGGCGCGGCCGTGGCCCGCCTGCACCACGAACAGCCCCGCCAGACCGTCCAGGTAGCGCTTGCCCTTGTCGTCGTAGATGTACGTGCCCTCGCCGCGCACGATGGTCGGGACGGGGGCGTTGTCGTACGACGACATGCGGGTGAAGTGCATCCACAGGTGGTCGTACGCCGTCTGGGAGAGGTCCTTGCTGCTCACGGCTATCGGGTTCCCCATGTATAGGTCTGTTTGCGGAGCTTGAGGTAGACGAAGCTCTCGGTGGAGCGCACACCGGGCAGGGTGCGGACGCGTTTGTTGATCACGTCCAGCAGGTGGTCGTCGTCCTCGCAGACGATCTCGATGAGCAGGTCGAAGGAGCCGGCCGTCACCACGACGTACTCGACCTCGTCCATCGCGGTGAGGGCGTCGGCGACCGGGTCGAGGTCCCCCTCGACATTGATCCCGATCATGGCCTGCCGGCGGAAGCCCACGGTGAGCGGGTCGGTGACGGCGACGATCTGCATCACGCCCTGGTCGAGCAGCTTCTGCACACGCTGCCGGACGGCCGCCTCGGACAGCCCCACCGCCTTGCCGATGGCGGCGTAGGGCCGGCGCCCGTCCTCCTGGAGCTGCTCGATGATCGCCAGGGAGACGGCGTCGAGGGGTGGTGCGCCGGGGGCGCCCTTGGAATCCGCTGCGTTACGAGAGGCCACCCGGCCACTGTGCATGAGGACTCCGCCGTATGACAAGCAACAGGCGATGAAATCCGTTGCGCCAGGGGTCCTGAATAACTGATTCCGTTGCTCCTGGCTGGTGGGTATATCGAAAGCGTGGCCCTCCTGGCTAGGCTGGGCGTCTCACCCGTCGGACATCTCACAGGAGAGGTGCACACCGTGACCACCGAGCCGCGCCGGTTGCGCAACTACATCAACGGGGAGTTCCGGGACGCCGCGGACGGGCGGACCACCGACGTGGTCAACCCGGCCACGGGCGAGGTCTACGCCACCGCCCCGCTGTCCGGCGCCGCCGACGTGGACGCCGCGATGGCCGCCGCAGAGGAGGCCTTCCCCGTCTGGCGCGACCTGGTCCCGGCCGAGCGCCAGAAGGTCCTGCTGAAGATCGCCGACGCGATCGAGGCCCGGGCCGAGGACCTGATCGCCGCCGAGTCGGAGAACACCGGCAAGCCACTGGCCCTCACCCGCAGCGAAGAGGTCCCGCCGATGGTGGACCAGATCCGCTTCTTCGCGGGCGCCGCCCGGCTGCTGGAGGGCCGTTCGGCCGGCGAGTACATGGAGGGGATGACCTCCATCATCCGCCGCGAGCCGGTGGGCGTCTGCGCCCAGGTCGCGCCGTGGAACTACCCGATGATGATGGCCGTCTGGAAGTTCGCCCCGGCCCTCGCCGCGGGCAACACCGTCGTCCTCAAGCCGTCCGACACCACCCCGGCCTCCACGGTCCTGCTCGCCGAGATCATCGGCGGGGTGCTGGAGGAGCTCGGCCACCCCAAGGGCGTCTTCAACGTCGTCTGCGGCGACCGCGACACCGGCCGTCTGATGGTCGAGCACCCGGTGCCCGCCATGGCCTCGGTCACCGGCTCCGTCCGGGCGGGGCAGCAGGTCGCGGCCTCCGCCGCCAAGGACGTCAAGCGCGTCCACCTGGAGCTCGGCGGCAAGGCGCCCGTCGTCGTCTTCGAGGACGCCGACATCGCCAAGGCCGTCGAGGACATCGCCATGGCCGGGTACTTCAACGCCGGCCAGGACTGCACGGCCGCCACCCGCGTGCTCGTCCACGAGTCCGTCCACGACGAGTTCGTCACCGCCCTCGCCAAGGCCGCGGCCGACACGAAGACCGGGCAGCCGGACGACGAGGACGTGCTCTACGGCCCGCTCAACAACGCCAACCAGCTCGCCCAGGTCACCGGCTTCATCGACCGCCTCCCGGCACACGCCAAGGTCGAGGCGGGCGGCCACCGCGTCGGCGACAAGGGCTACTTCTACGCCCCCACCGTCGTCTCCGGCCTCAAGCAGGACGACGAGATCGTCCAGAACGAGGTATTCGGCCCGGTCATCACCGTCCAGTCCTTCACGGACGAGGACCAGGCCGTCGCCTACGCCAACGGCGTCGAGTACGCCCTCGCCTCGTCCGTGTGGACCAAGGACCACGCGCGCGCCATGCGGATGTCCAAGCGGCTCGACTTCGGCTGCGTGTGGATCAACACCCACATCCCGCTGGTCGCGGAGATGCCGCACGGCGGCTTCAAGAAGTCCGGCTACGGGAAGGACCTGTCGGCGTACGGGTTCGAGGACTACACGCGGATCAAGCACGTGATGACGTCGCTGGGCTGACCCGACGCGTACGAACGCGGGTCCCGGGACAGGCCGTGTCCCGGGGCCCGCGTTTATCGTTTTACCGTGCGGCTGCGCGTGGATGTACGTGCGGTGGGGAGGAGCGGCACGATGACAGTCGAACTGACGGACAGGATCGACATGGCCGACGGCGAAGAGCTCAGCCCGGACGACGTGCCCCAGAGCGACAGGTTCCTGGACGACATGTTCGACCGGCTGGAGCGCCTGCCAGTCCCCGAGGGCTACAAGGTCGAGATTGTCGGGGGGACTGTCTACATGTCGCCGCAGCGTCAAACGCACTGGCAGATCATTCTGGAGATCGCATTTCAGCTGAGGAGCCACTTCGGTCGTGGACCAGTGATCAACTCGGATGTGCGGATCGATTTCCCCGGGCACGGCAACGGCTTCTGTCCGGATATCGCCAAGATCGCGACTGACGCGAAGTGCGGTGTCAGCGGAAGGTACGCCCCGAAGGACGTGGAGTTCATCGCGGAGGTCATCTCCAAGGACACCCGGGAGAACGACTACGGCCCCAAGAAGGACGCCTATGCGGAGGCGGGTGTGCCCGTCTACCTGATCGTCGACCCGTACACCGCCAAGTGCCACGTCCACACGTCTCCGAAGGACGGCGGCTACCACTCGGAGCTGATCGTCGACTTCGGCGAGCCTGTCGACCTCACCTCCACCCTTCTCGGGCTGACCCTCTCCACCTGGGACTTCCCCCGCGACTGACCCCGCCCCTCACCGTTCCCGTATCATCGACGGCCCGGCACAGCGTCTGCCGGCACCCGCGATCTCCGGACACCCCGCCCCTTGCCCGAGAAGATCGCCGCCCCCATCCTGCCGTCATGCGAGAGAAGCCCGTGAAGCACCTGTCCCGCCGCTCCCTGCTGCGCGCGACGGTCGCCGGCGCGGGTGGAGCCGCGCTCGCCGGCTGTGGAGTCCCGGCCGCCTACATCGCCCCCGGCGACCGCGCCGCGAAGGATCGTTCCGCCACCGACCGGCGCCTGACGTTCGCCAACTGGCCGCTCTACATCGACACCGACGAGAACCACCCCGGCCGGCGGCCCACGCTGGAGGCGTTCGAGAAGCGCAGCGGCGTCTCGGTGAAGTACACCGAGGAGATCAACGACAACGACGAGTTCTTCGGGAAGATCAGCCCCGCCCTGATGAACCATCAGGACACCGGCCGCGACCTGATCGTCGTCAGCGACTGGATGTGCGCCCGATACGTCCGCCTCGGCTGGGTCCAGGAGATGGACCGGGCCGCGCAGCCGAACGTCGCCCGCCACCTCGACCCGCTGCTGCGCAAGCCGTCGTTCGACCCCGGACGCAAGCACTCCGTGCCCTGGCAGTCCGGGATCACCGGCATCGCCTACCACCGCAAGAAGCTGGGCCGCGAGATCCGCAGCACCGCCGAGCTGTGGAAGGACGACCTGCGCGGACGCGTCACCCTGCTGTCGGGGATGGACGAGGCGTTCACCCTGCTGATGATGGGCGACGGCGTCGACGTCACCCGGTGGACCGCCGACGACTTCCACCGCATGACGGACCGGCTGCGCCGCCTGGTCGCCAAGCGGCACATCCGCCGCTTCACCGGCAACGACTACATCAAGGAACTGTCGTCGGGCGACGTACTGGCCTGCCAGGCGTACTCCGGGGACATCATCCAGCTCCAGGCCGACAACCCCGACATCGCCTTCGTGGTGCCGGAGGAGGGCGCGGAACTGTGGGCCGAGAGCCTGATGATCCCGGACCTCGCCCGGCACAAGGCGAGCGCCGAGCAACTGATCGACCACTACTACCGGCCGGAGGTGGCGGCGGAGCTGGCCGCGTTCGTCAACTACGTCTGCCCGGTGCCCGCCGCGCGGGACGTGCTCGCCTCGTCGAAGGACAAGGAGCTCGTCGAGCTGGCGGAGAACCCGCTGGTCTTCCCGACGGACGACATGCGGAAACGGCTGGCGACGGCGCGCGACATCTCGGCGAAGGAGCGGCCGGGGTTCGCGAAGGAGTGGAACGAGATCATCGGGCTGTGACGCGTCCCGGCCGCGCCGTGGGGGCGGTGCGTCTCAGGCGGCCAGCAGCGACCGGAGGGTGCTCACCCGGTTCGTCGTGATCGAGTCGACGTCGGCGGCCAGCAGGCGCCGCATGGAGCGCCGGGTGTCCGCCGTCCACGCGGAGACCAGGTAGCCGTCGGCGTGGTGCCGGGCGACCAGTTCCGGACTCACCAGTCCGAAGCGGTAGTTGAGCCAGTGCGGGCGGACCGCGGCGAGCAGGGCCGGGGACGGCGGGGTGAGGGTGGTCCGGGTGAGGGCGATCTCCGCTTCCGGGTCGGCCCGCCGCACCTCGCGCATGGACTCGGTGCCGCCGCAGTAGTAGACGCGCCCCGCGGCCCCCGCCGCGTGCACCTCCGCGACGGCGGCGGCCGCGGCGGACGGGTCCGGGAGGTCGACGAACAGCCGCCCCGGGCCGTCCTCGGCGAGAGTCTCCCGCAGTGTCGGCACTCCACCGCGGGTGAGGGCGCGCAGCTCGTCGGCGGTGACCGAGGCGAGGGCGCGGTCGTGGCCCCACAGCCGGCGCAGGGTGGCGTCGTGCAGCAGGACGGGCACGCCGTCGCGGGTGAGCCGGACGTCGATCTCCACCGCCGCGGCACCGGCCCGGCGGGCCGAGCGGATGGACGGGAGGGTGTTCTCGCGGTGGACGTACGGGTCGCCGCGGTGGGCGACGGCGTGGAAGGTGCGGGTGATCATCGGCATCCGCCCATTGTGGCCGGACCGCGTGCCGCGGGGCGGGCGGGTCCGGTGGCGGGGGC
>NZ_JBPQTX010000107.1:0-21130 GCF_051386555.1 Streptomyces sp. URMC 126 | reverse complement strand
CGCCTGGGGGGCGGACTGCTGCCCGGGGGCGGCCTGGGCCGCCTCGGCGGGGGCCGGCGCCTCGGCCTGCGCCGGTACGGGCGTCGGCTCGCCGGCCGAGGCGGGCGCCTCCGCGGGGAGCGCGCCGGCCGGGGCGGGCGCCTGGTCGGCGGGCTGCACCGGAACGACGGCGTCCGCGGGGGCGGCCTCCGTAGGCACGGACGCCTCGGCGGTCGCCGCAGGGGCGGCGGGGTCCGTGACCGTCTCCGGGGCGGCGGGCGCCCCTTCGGTCACGGCGGGCATGGCCGTCGCGGGGGCCTCTGCCTGCGCGGGGGCCTCGGCGGGCAGGGAAGTCTCGGCAGGCACAACGGTTTCGGCAGCCACAGGATTCTCTACGGGCGGGGTGTCCTCGGCGGACACGGCGTTCTCGGCGGGGGCGGTGTTCTCGGCGGGCACGGTCGCACCGGCGGCGGGAGCCGCTACGGGCGCGACGGCCTCGGCAGGGGCGACGGCCCCTGCGGGGGCAACGGCTTCCGCCGGTGCGGGAGTTACCGCTTGGGCGGGTGCGTCGGTCGATACGGCGGTGTCGGCCGACGCGGCGGCCTCGGCCGGGGCGGAAGCGTCGGCCGCCGTCGGGGCGGCTGCCGGTGCGGATGCGTCGGCAGGCGCTGATGCGCCGGTCTGGGCGGGAGCGTCAGGCGAGTCGGACGCGCCAGCCGGGACGGAGGCGTCAGGTGAGCCGGACGCACCGGCCTGGGCGGAGGCGTCGGTCGGTGCGGGTGCGGCGGCCGCAGTGGAGGCGTCAGCCGGGACGGAGGCGTCCGCCGGGGCAGCCCCGGCGTCAGCCGGAGCGGAAGCGCCGAGCTGAGCGGTGGCGGTATCAGCGGCCGCCGCAGGGGCGGAGGCATCAGCCGGAGCCGGTGCGCCGACCGAAGCGGCAGCGGAAACGGAGGCGTCGGTCGGGATGGAGGCGGCACCCGGGGCGGACGCGCCGCCTGCGGCCATAGCGTCCGCAGGAGCGGAAGCGTCAGCCGGAGCGTCCGGGCCGGCCGAACCGGCGGCGGAAACGGAAGCGTCGGCCGGGGCGGAGGTGTCAGCCGGTGCGGACGCGTCACCCGGAGCGGCGCCGACGACCACAGCGTCAGCCGGAGCAGCCGAAGCGGCAGCGGTAGCGGAGGTGTCGGCCGGGGCGGACGCGTCACCCGAAGCAGTGCCGGCGACCACGGCATCCGCCGGAGCCGAAGCACCGGGCTGAGCGGAGGCGCCGGCCGAGACGGCAGCGGAAACGGGAGTGTCAGCCGGGGCGGACGCGTCACCCGAAGCAGCGCCAGCGGCCACGGCATCCGCCGGAGCCGAAGCGGCACCGGTAACGGAGGCGTCCGCAGGGGCAGAAGCGTCACCCGGAGCGGGTGCGCCGACCGAAGCGGCAGTGGAAACGGGAGTGTCGGCCGGAGCGGACGCGTCACCCGAAGCAACGCCGTCGATCACAGCATCCGCCGGAGCGGAACCACCGGACTGAGCGAAGGCGCCGGCCGAGACGGCAGCGGCAACGGGAGTGTCAGCCGGGGCGGACGCGTCGCCCGGAGCAGCGCCGGTGACGGAGGCGTCCGCAGGGGCGGAAGCGCCACCCGGAGCGGGTGCGCCGACCGAAGCGGCAGCGGCAGCGGCAGCGGTGGCGTCCGCAGCCGAAGTGGCGGACGCGTCAGCCGGAGCCGGCGAGGTGGCTTGGGCGGACGCGTCGGCCGATGCCGGGGCGGAGGCCGAAGCCGGTGCGCCGGCCTGAGCGGCGCTGTCAGTCGGCACGGACGCGTCAGCGGAGGCGGCAGCATCCGCCGGGACGGCCGCGTCACCCGGGGCCGGCGCGTCGGCCGGAGCGGAAGCGTCGGCCGGTGCGGCGGAGGAGACAGCGGCATCCGCCGGAGCGGATACGCCGACCTGGCCGGAGGCGTCGACCGGGACGGACGCGCCTGCCGGGGCGGGGGCACCCGCGGAGACGGCCGCGTCAGCCGGAGCGGACGCGTCGAGCGAATCAGGGGTGGAGGCGGCAATGGATGCGGAGGCATCGGCCGGTGCCGAGGCCGCGCTCGGGGCGGCGGCGGAAGCCTCCGCCGGGGCGGATGCGTCGCCCGAGGCGGACGCGTTCGCCGGTTCCGGAGCGTCGGCCTGGGCGGGAACACCCGTAGGAACGGCCGCGCCGTCCTGGCCGGGAGCGTCCGCGAGCCCGGGCGTACCGCCCTGGGCGGGCGTCTCGGTGGGGACGGAGGCGTCGGCCGGCGTCGTTCCGGCTTCCGACGGGGACCCGTCCGCCGGCGTGGCCGCGTCGGCCGGTGCCGGTGCCCCGGCGGGAACGGGCGTCGGGGCGTCGGACGACTCGGGCGTCACCGGCTCGGCCGTGGCCGCACCGGCCACGGGAGCGGGCTGCGGCGTCTCCGCGACGGCGGCATCAGCCGACGCGGCCACCCCATCCGTCACCGGCGTCTCGGAGGGCACGGCAGCCTCGGGCGCGGACGCCCCGGCGTCCACGGCACCGTCAACACCGGGCTCCGCCGCGGTCACGGGCGCCTCAGCCACCTCAGCCGCCTCAGCGGCCTCAGGAGCGGCCCCAGCCGCGTCCCCGTCAGCCGACGGAACCTCAACCTCCGCCCCGGCGACGGCAGCCGGCGACGGCAGCCCCGTCTCCTCCGGCCCCGGAGTACGGGCCGGCGGCACGGTGTCGTGCGGGACCGCGACGGCGTCCACCGGCATGGCTTCCACCGGGCCGGCGGTCTCCACCGGCGCCGCCTGCGCGGGCAGCGTCACGCCGGGGCCGGCGCCCGGCGCGCCCTCCCCCGCGCCGGCCTCGGCCGACGGCACGTCAACGGGCGCCGCCGCGGCGGACGGAGACCCGCCCGTGTTCTGCGGCGGGACGAAGGCGACGGCGGGCTCGGCCGCGGGCGACGCCTCGGGCGTGACCGGCGCGCCCTGCGCCGCCGCGTCCGCCGTGGCGGGCTCCTGCCAGGAACCCGGCTGCTCCTGGCCCTGATGCTGAGGCTGGGCGTCCCATATGCCCGGCTGGAAGACCGGCTCCTCGTCGACGGCCGGAGCGGCCGTCCCGGCGTCGGCCTGCGTGACGTCGAGGTACTCCGGGCTCGGGCCGGCGGCCGGGGAGCCCGGCGGGTGCGGGACCGGGGAGCCGACGGGCTGCTGCGGCGCGGCCGGGCCGCGGTCGGCGAGGGAGCGCACGACGCCGCTGGTCGACGGGTCGGGCGGGCCCATGTGCAGGGGGCGGCGGGGCGCGGCGGAGGCGGCCGGAGGGGTGCGGACCTCTTCGAAGACGGCGGCGCCGGTGTCCCGGCCGCCCGTCTCGTGGGTGCCGCCCTGGACCGGCTGCTCGCTCCAGGCGCCCTGGGCGCCCGGCATCAGGAGCAGGTCGTCCTCGTCGGCGGCGTCGCTGTCGGCGAGGAACGCGTAGGTGGAGGGTCCCGTGGTGGGGCGTCCGCGAGGCGCCCGCGGGACGGCGGGATGTGCCGGGATTCCGGTGTCGGCAGGAGCCGCGGCGTCCGCGGTGAGCGGGTGCCCGGGCGTCGCGCCTGCGTTCTCCGGCTGTCCCTCATCCGGGAACCGGCCGGTGTCGGTCATGCGTACCCCTCGCCCATCGGTAGTGCTCCTTCCAACCGCTCACGCCCATAGCAAGAACGAGCGTCCAACTCTCGCGGCACGTCGCGTACCGCCCCGGTGCCACCCTGCCCTGCGCACCGCCAAAAAGGAGGGGCGTTCCGGACATTGGTGACTGTGGTCTTTGACACCGAGCCGCCGCACAACGATCCGCCAGCCTACCCTCCGAGCGGCGTGCGGGGATCACGGGTGCGGACGGCGGCCGCTCAGCAGGAAGGTGACGGACCGCTCGCGTTCCGTCCAGCCGGCGGTGTCCAGGCGCACGGCCTGGAGCAGGGTGCATTCGACGGCGTATCCGCCTTCGGCGAGCGCCCGTCCGACGGCCTCCGCCTCGTCGCGGGTGAGGGCGTGCGCCACGATGACCTCGGGGCGGCGGTCGGCGCAGGCGGCGACGACGGGTGCGCCGCCGCCGCCGACGCGGACGACGTCGGGCTCGGGCAGGTCCTCCAGGACGTGCGGCGCGGTGCCGTGGACGGTCTGGAGCTGGACGCCGTGGCGGCGGGCGACGGCGAGGGTCCGGGCGCAGGCGTCCGGGTCCCGGTCGACGGCGATCACGGCCGCGCCGAACCGGGCGGCCTCCACGGCGGCGGCGCCGCTGCCGCAGCCGATGTCCCAGACGAGGTCGCCGACGCGCGGCGCGAGCCGGGCGAGTTGGGCGACGCGCAGTTCGGCGGCCTCGCCCTCACCCAGGGGGCCGGCGTGGGCGTCGCCGGGCAGGGCCCAGCCGCGCGGGCCGGGGAGCCGGCCGGGGTCGCGGCCGGCGATCCAGCCGCCGGCGCGCTGTCCGGGCAGGGCCGGGGCGTCGTCGGGGCCGGCGCCGGACCCTCCGATCACGATGACGACGTTGGGGTCGCGCCAGGCGTGGTCGGCGACCTTGTCGGAGGTGAGGACGGTGACGCGCTCGCGGGCGGTGCCCAGTTGCTCGCAGATGACGAAGGTGCGGTGGACCGGGCCGAGCAGCAGGGCCAGTTCGGCGGGGCCGGCGCCGGGCGAGGTGAGGACGGCGACCTTGGGATGGGCGCGGCAGACGTTGACGGCCCGTCGCAGGTCGCGGCTGTGGGCGACGACGATCTGGGCGTCGTCCCAGGGCATGCCGGCCCGGGCGAAGGCGGCGGCGACGGAGGAGACGGCGGGCACGACCTCGACCTCCAGGCCGTGCTCGGGGGCGCGCAGGGCGCGGACGACGCCGAAGAAGCCGGGGTCGCCGTCGGCGAGGACGACGGCGGTGCCGCGGTGCCGGGCGATGCGGCGGGCGGCGAGGTCGACGCTGCCGAGCCGGACGCGTTCGGCGGTGGGCGGGATCTCGGGCAGCGCCAGGTGGTGCGCGGCTCCGGCGACGAGGGTGGCGGCGCCCACGGCGGAGCGGGCCGCCTCCGTCAGCGGTGAGCCGTCCCATCCGATCACCGTGACCCGGTCGGCCATCGTCGTCTGTCTCCTGGGGGTGTCTCGGGGGAAAGTGCGAGGTGAGGGTGGTCGCCCGCGGGGCGGGCATGGTGAGAGTACCCCGGCAGGTCCGGACCACTGTCCGGAGTGCGGGGCGGATGGTTGCGCGCGGGGGGCGTCAGCGCCAGCCGGGCGACCAGCCGGGGAACGCGGCGGCGTAGCCGGTGCCGTCCCCGGTGTGCTGTTCGCGCACCTCGTCGAGGTCCTCGGGGAGCAGGCTCCAGACGATGAGGTCGGTGCGGATGTCGGTCCAGCCGCCGTCCTCGGTGCGGCTGCGCGCTATCCAGGCGTTGCGGAGGACGCCTTCGCTGATGCAGCCGAGTTTCTGGGCGACCTGCTGGGCGGCGGTGTTGTCGGCGGCGGTGCGGAGTTCGAGGCGTTCGAACTTCTGGTCCCGGAAGAGCCACTGGGCGACGGCGAGCACGGACTCGCAGGCGTAGCCCTCGCCGCGGGCCCAGGGGGCGGTGACGTAGGCGATCTCGGTGGAGAGGGTGTGCCAGTCGGTGTGGTGGAGGCGCACGGTGCCGACGAGGCGGTGGGTGAGGAACTCGGTGACCGCAAAGACGATTCCGCGTCCCGAGGCCCGTTCGGAGGGGGCGGCGCGCAGGACCCAGTCGCGGGCGTCGGCGGTGGTGTATGGGTGGGGGGCGGACGTCCAGGCGGTGATGAGCTCGTCGTTCATCATCTCGGTGAGCTCGGGGACGTCCGTCGCGTCGAACGGGCGCAGCACCAGCCGGTCCGTACTGATGGAGATGTCCGGAAAGGTGGAAGTCATGCGCTGCTCCAACGCCGGAGGGGTCCCCCGTGCCGTCGGGCGCGGGGAGGGTGGCCGGGTCCCGTCCCGGCGGTCGCGCCGGTCTCGGGTGCACCAGCATGCAGTATGGCCACGGTGGTGCGCCAAGCGCGGCGGCCCCGCGCACGCGTGGCGTGTGCGGGGCCTGCGTCCGCCGGGACGGCCGGGACGAGAGGGCCGAGCGTACCGGCGGTCAGCTCTTGGCGGGGCCGAAGGCCGGGATGACGGCCCCGTTGCTGAACTTCTCCTCGATGAACTTCTTGACCTCGTCGGAGTTGAGCAGCTTGGCGAGCTTGACGATGCGCGGGTCCTGCTCGTTGCCCTTCTTCACGGCGAGGAAGTTGGCGTAGGGGTTGCCCTCGGCCTTCTCCAGGGCCCGGGAGTCCTTGGCCGGGTTGAGCTTGGCGCCGATGGCGAAGTTGCCGTTGATGATCGCGGCGTCCACGTCGGCGAGGCGGGCCGGGATCTGGGCGGCCTCGATCTCGGTGAACTTGACGCCCTTGTCGTCCTTGATGTCGTTGAGGGTGGCGCTCGCGCCCACGCCGTCCTTGAGCTCGATGACCTTGTTGTCGGCGAGCAGCTTGAGGGCGCGGCCCTCGTTGGTGACGTCGTTGGGGATGGCGATGCTGGAGCCCTCGCCCAGCTCGGAGACCTTCTCGACCTTCTTGGAGTAGAGGCCCAGCGGCTCGATCTCGACGTTGACGACCGGGACGATGTCGGTCTTGTTCTTCTTGTTGAACTCGTCGAGGTACGGCTTGTGCTGGAAGAAGTTGCCGTCGACCTCGCCGCTCTGCGTCAGGTTGTTGGGCGCGTTGTAGTCGTTGAACTGCTTCACCTCCAGCTTCAGGCCGGCGTCCTTGGCGAGGTGGTCGCGGACGAACTCCAGGATGACGCTGTGCGGCGTGGGGCTGGCGGCGATGACGAGCTTGGCCGTCGGGTCGGCGTCCTTGCCCTTCTTCGTGGAGGACGAGGAGGTGTCGGAGGGGGCGCTGCAGGCGCTCAGGCCGAGAGTGAGCGCCGCGGCTGCCGCGACGGCGGCGGTGAGCTTGACGGTGGTACGCACGAAGAGTGCCTCTTTCTTGTTCTCACGAGGTGGTGCCACCCGGCAAAGGGTCCGGGCTCGTGGTGTCCCCGGGGCCGTCGACGGACCCCGGGGGGGTTCAGGGGGCGTCGACGGCCGCCTTGGGCTCGCCGGCCGACTTCGGCTCATCGGCCGACTTCGGCTCATCGGCCGCCTTCGGCTCATCGGCCGCCTTCGGCTCGTCGGCCGCGCGCTGGGCCGGGACGGCGGAGACCTCCGGGGCCTGGGCGGCCTCAGGGGCGGCCGGGGTCTTCGCCGTGCGGCGCAGGCGCCACAGGCCGCCGGGGGCGGTCTGCCGGCCGGTGCGGCGGGCGAGGCGGCGTACGGTCAGGTCGCCGGCCAGCTGGACGACGGTGACCAGGACGATCAGCAGCACGATGGTGATGTTCATCAGCCCGTGCTCCTGCCGCTGGTAGCCGTAGTTGATGGCGACCTGGCCGAGCCCGCCGCCGCCGACGGCGCCGGCCATGGCGGAGTAGCCGATGAGGGCGATCACGGTGGTGGTCAGGGCGGCCACCAGGGAGGCCAGGGCCTGCGGCAGCAGCACCTTGAAGATGATCGTCCAGGTGCCGCCGCCCATCGACTGGACGGCCTCGATCAGTCCGGCGTCCACCTCGCGGAGGGCGCTCTCGACCAGCCGGGCGAAGAACGGGATGGCGCCGATGGCGAGGGCGACGACCGCGGCGCTGGGGCCCATGGAGGTGTCGATCACCAGGCGGGTGAAGGGGATCAGCCAGACGATCAGGATGATGAAGGGCACGGACCGGGCGATGTTGACCACCGCGCCGACGACCTTGTTGACCACGACGTTGCGGAGCAGTCCGCCGCGGTCGGTGAGGTAGAGCAGGATGCCCAGCGGCAGACCGCCGACGACGGTCCAGACGGCGGACCACCACACCATGAAGAGGGTGTCGAGACAGGCGTCGCGCAGCAGCGGCTGCATCTCGTTCCAGGTCACTTGGCACCTTCCTTAAGGAGGAGGGCGTCGGCCGCGGCCTCCGCACCGGCGGTCACGGGCGCCACCTCGACCTGGAGGCCCTGCTCGCGCAGGAAGCCGATGGGGACCACGTTCTCCTCGAAGCGGCCGGGCAGCTCGATGCGCATCCGGCCGACCTGGCGGCCGGCGACGGTGTCCATCGCGGCGCCGAGGATCGAGATGTCGATGTTGTACGTGCGCGAGAGCTGCGAGATGACCGGCCGGGTGGCCGCGTCGCCGTGGAAGGTGACGTCCACCACCGTGCGGTCGGGGCCGGACGGCTCGCCGCCGACCGGGAACAGCTCGGCCGCCAGCTCGGAGCCGGGGGTGGCCAGCAGTTCGGCGACGGTGCCGGACTCGATCACCCTGCCCCCCTTCATCAGGGCCGCGGAGTCGCAGATGGACTTGACGACGTCCATCTCGTGCGTGATCAGCAGCACGGTCAGGCCGAGCTGCCGGTTGAGGTCGCGCAGCAGCTGGAGGATCGAGCGGGTGGTCTCCGGGTCGAGCGCGGAGGTCGACTCGTCGGAGAGCAGCACCTTGGGGTCGCCGGCCAGGGCGCGGGCGATGCCGACGCGCTGCTTCTGGCCGCCGGAGAGCTGTCCCGGGTAGGCCTTGGCCTTGTCGGCGAGGCCGACCAGCTCAAGCAGCTCCAGCGCCTTGCGGGAGCGCTCCTTGCCGGACAGGCCGAGGATCTCCAGCGGGAGCTCGACGTTGGACTGCACGGTCCGCGAGGAGAGCAGGTTGAAGTGCTGGAAGACCATGCCGATGCGGCTGCGCGCCTGCCGGAGGGCCGCCCCGGCGCGCGGACCGCGGCCGGCGAGGGCCGTGAGGTCCTGGCCGGCGACGGTGACCGTCCCGGAGGTCGGGCGCTCCAGGAGGTTGACGCAGCGGATGAGCGTGGACTTGCCGGCGCCGCTCTGGCCGATGACGCCGTAGACCTCGCCCTCCCGGACGTGCAGGTCGACGCCGTCGAGGGCGGTGACCTCGCGGCCGCGTGAGCGGTAGACCTTTGTCAGGCCCGTAGTGGTGATCACAGGGGTTTCCGTCACTGTCGAGTGCGCGGCAGGTGGGGCGCCGGCGCACGGGAATTCATTGCGGAACGCGGCGTGGGACCCCGTCGGCGCCGTCGTGGGCGCGGTGGCGGGGAATCCGGTGTCGCGGAGGGGTGGTGAGCGGTGCGGAGCGGGCGGTCCGTCGTCGGACGCGGGCTCTGCGGGTCTCGCTTCGGGGCGCGAGGCTCGGAACGGGGGCCCTCAGCGGTCACACATTCGACACATGCGACGAACAGCACCGGGCGTCGTCATCGCCTCGGTCGCAAAGCTGCGGGTGCTCGTCGTGGTCATGCGGGCAAGTAAAACAGACGTCTGCGCGAACAGGCCAAGGTTGTCCGAATGGCGGACACCTCCGGTCACCCCGTGGACAGTGCGGGCCGGGCGCGGCGGGCGCGCGGGGGGCGTCTAAAGTCGTCCCCATGCCTGTCACGCCCCATCCGCACGCCCGTGCCGCCCGGGGGTCACGGTGATCGACGCGCTGACGCTCGCGGTCGGTGTGACCGCCCTCGCGCTCGCCGTCTGGTGCGGCCACGCCGCCTACCGTGACCAGCCGACCAAGGACTGGCACTTCATCGGCATGGCCGTCGTCTCCGTCCTCGCCCTCGTCCAGCTGGTCGTCGGTGTGGTGCAGCTCGCCCGGGGCGAGCGGCCCGTGAAGGGCACCGCCCTCTTCGTGGCGTATCTGCTGGGCGCCGCCGCGTGCGTGCCCGGCGCCGGTTTCATGTCGCTCGCCGAACGCACCCGCTGGGGGTCCGCCACCGTGGCCGCCGGCGCCGTCATCCTCGCCGTGCTCCAGGTACGGCTCTACGACATCTGGGGAGGCTGACCGTGACCGAACCCGCCACCACCGCCGCCGACGGCGGCGCGGGCCTGGGCAAGGGGCCGGGCCGACTGCTGGTCTGGCTGTACGGGGTGTTCACCGTGGCGGCGGCGTCGCGGTCCATCGTGCAGATGGCTCTGCACTTCGGGGACGCGCCGCTGGCGTACGTCCTCTCGGCCGTCGCGGCCGTGGTGTACGCCTTCATCACGTACTCGTTGGTGCGGGGTGGGGAGGGGGCTCGGAGGGCGGCTCTCGTCTGTTGCGCGCTGGAGCTTCTCGGGGTTGTCACGGTGGGGACGTGGACCCTCGCGGATCCTGGGGCGTTCCCTGACGCGACCGTGTGGTCGGATTACGGGATGGGGTACCTGTTCATTCCGGTGATTCTGCCGGTGACGGCGATGGTGTGGCTGCGGCGGGCGCCGGTTTCCGCTGCGCGGTGAGGGTCCCCAACCCCGCCCTTTCGCCGTTTCCTGGGACTGCGCCCCAGACCCCGCTTGTCGCGGCTCCGCCGCTCGTCCTCAAACGCCGGACGGGCTGGATAGTGCCGCCTTGGGCGCGCACTTCAGCCCGTCCGGCGTTTGAGGACAACCGCGCGCAGCGCGGTTGCGGGGGTGCGGGGGCCTGCCCCCGCAAGAAACGGCGAAAGGGCGGGACCGGGGCACCCCTCACCCAGCCGCAGCCAGCTCCTCCACCGCCACCGCCTTCTCCAGCGTCACCACCGTCAGCGCCTTGCTGACCACTTCCGTCCCCACCGCCTCGTACCCCCGCTTCCGGCACAGCCGCAGCGTCAGCTCGCTCCGCCGTCCGACGGCGAGACGGAAGCGGCGTACAGAGCCGTCCGCGGCGAGGCGCTCCTCGACCGCGGCGAGCAGCCGGCCGCCCAAGCCGTGGCGGCGGAGGCGGGGGTGGACGATGAGGCCGGTGATGGTGGCGGTTCCCTCGGAGGCATGGGTGCCGCGCACCGAGCCCACGACCTCGTCGCCGAGCCGGGCCACCAGCACGCACCCCGCGGCGAGTTCGGCGCGCAGCTCGTCGAGGCTCTGGGTCAGAGGGTCGAGGGAGTAGTCCCCGTAGAGCTCGGCCTCCCCCTGGTAGCAGAGGTACTGAAGCTTCAGGATCTGTTCGGCGTCGTCCTCGGTCGCCGCCGCGATGGTCACGCTCATACCCATGTGCGCATGCCTCCCCTGGTCAGTCCCGTACGTTCCGTCTGACAGGAGCCGCCGCGGTACACGTCGCCTCCGTGGCGCCTGTTGTCTACCGCTCCTTTCCCCAAGGTCCAGGAGCCGCAATCGCCGCCGTCAGCATTCTGCGCAGGCATCCCAGGCAACGGGAACGGATCGGTCCCAAAGATCCTTGTGAGATACCCAACTCTCCTGCGATTTCTCGGTAGGTCGGGTCTCCGGAGGAGAGAAGGGCACGCATCAGGCCGGGGCAGCGGCCGGGGAGGCGGCGGACGGCGGCGCGCAGTTCGCGGCGGGATTCGGCGGCCAGGACCGCCCGTTCGACGCCGGAGTCGAGAGCGCCGGCGTGGTCGGCCGGTTCGGCGGCCACCGGGTCGTACGGCACTTCGCGGCGGGCGAGGCGGCTCGCGGCTCGGGCCTCGGCGCGGACGGCGGCGCGCAACCGGAGGGCGGGCGGCTCGGGACGGCGGGGGCGCGTGCGCCGGCCGGTGGGACCGCTTTCGGTGCGGTCGCTCAGCAGTCGGACCCAGACGGCCTGTTCGAGGTCGGCCGCGTCGATGCCGGCCGCCGGCGCCTCGGCGGCGCATTCGGCGGCCAGCAGCGGCCGGAGCGTGGTGACAAGGTCGTTCGGTGTCATGCCCGGCGGGACGTGGACCCACGTCCCGCCGGTTGCCGGCACCCTCGGGCGTCACTCGTCCGTGTGGATTCGCCCGGAATACAGAAGGACCGGGGACAAGAAGAAGGAGACGCGACGGGCGTCAGCCCTTGCGTCCCTTCAGGAACTCCTCTCGCGCCACAATCGCCGTGTCGCAGTTGTCCGAGAAGATGCCGTCGATTCCCGTCGCGTAGTACGCCTTGAAGGCGCCTATGGCGTCGCCGTACGCGTTGGGGTCGCTCCCGCGCCGGAAGTCGGCGGGCAGGAAGCTGTTCTCGTTGCGCATGGTGTAGGGGTGCAGGACGAGACCGGCCGCGTGGGCGTCACGGACGAGCGTGGTGGGCTTGGTGAGCTTCTCGTTCTTGTCCCGCGGAATGATCAGGTTGAGCCACGGGCCGATGCCCTGGGCGAAACCGGAGACCCACTTCAGGCCCTTGGGGGTGATGAGGTCGGCGACCGTGCGCGGGTCCTTGGCCTCGACGAAGTCCCAGGGGCGGGTGGGCAGGTCGTCCAGCAGCAGCACCTTGGGGCAGTCGATGCCCAGCCGGCCCAGTCGCTGCAGGCTGCTCGGCTCGAAGGACTGGAGGAAGGTATACGAGTTCCGGCCCGCGCGGCCGTACCGGCGGAGCAGCTTGGCGAGCCGCTCCTCCAGGCCCAGGCCCAGCTTGCGGAAGTAGGTGGGGTGCTTGGTCTCGACGTGCAGCCAGACGCGCCGGCCGCGCTTGCGCCCCTCCTCCTCGGCCCACTTGAGGACCTCCTCGAAGGTGGGCACGGTCCAGTGGCCGTCGTAGAGGGTGTTGTGCTGCCGGACCTGGGGCAGGCGTTCCTTCGCACGCAGGGTCTTGAGCTCGGCGAGGGTGAAGTCCTCGGTGAACCAGCCGGTGTGGGACTCGCCGTCGACCTTCTTGGTGGTCTTGCGGGAGGCGAACTCCGGACGGGAGGAGACGTCGGTGGTGCCCGTGATGTCGTTCTCGTGGCGACAGACGAGATGGCCGTCCTTGGTGGGGACGACGTCCTGCTCGATGACGTCCGCGCCGTTCTCCAGGGCGAACCGGTAGGAGCCGAGGGTGTGCTCGGGCCGGTATCCGCTGCCGCCGCGGTGTCCGACGACCGTGGGCACCGGCAGGTCCCGCAGACCGCCGCCGTGGCCGTGGCCATGGCCCGGCCGCCGGTCGCCCGCCGCCGTCGCCGGTGCCGCCGCCGCCACGCCCGCGCCGCCGCCGAGGGTGACCGCGCCCGCGCCGAGGACCGCCGCGGCCCCCAGCACCGAACGCCGGCCCGGCCGCTGCTCCTGCTGCATGTACATTCGCTCCTTCATTCCGGAGCCGGTAGTTCCGGCTCCCTTTCGGACGCGCAGATCGTAGGTGCGTCCGCCTTGCGTACAGAAGGCCGTGATCGAAACGGAGTGAAAACTCACGTCAACACTGCGTATCGAGTCGGTTAACCCGGTGTGCGGAAAGGCCGTACCCGCGAGTATCGTCCTCACCTGCCACCAGGCCCGGCCGTCGACCGACCGACCGATCGACCAGACCGAACAAGACCAAGACAAGACCGGAGGATCCGTGTCCCGCATCCTGCTCAAGGCGTTCCTCGGACTTCTCATGCGCGTCCTGTACCGCCCCAAGGTCGAGGGCATGGAGCGCATCCCCGCTTCCGGGCCGGTCATTCTGGCGGGGAACCACGTCACGTTCATCGACTCGCTGTTCCTGGCCCTGGTGGTCAAGCGGCAGGTGTTCTTCATCGGCAAGGACGAGTACGTGACGGGCAAGGGGCTCAAGGGCCGGCTGATGGCCTGGTTCTTCGGGGCCTCGGGCATGATCCCGGTGGACCGTGACGGCGGTCACGGCGGGGTCGCCGCGCTGATGACGGGCCGTCGGGTGCTGGAGGAGGGCAACATCTTCGCCATCTACCCGGAGGGCACCCGCTCCCCCGACGGCCGGCTGTACCGCGGCCGGACCGGCATCGCCCGCCTCGCGCTGATGACGGGCGCGCCGGTGGTGCCGTTCGCGATGATCGGTACGGACAAGGTGCAGCCGAGCGGCAAGGGCCGTCCGCACATCAGTCCCGTGACCATCCGCTTCGGTGAGCCGCTGGACTTCGGGCGCTACGAGGGCATGGACCGCGACCGCTACGTCCTGCGGGCCGTCACCGACGAGGTGATGAGCGAGGTCATGCACCTCTCCGGCCAGGAGTACGTGGACATGTACGCCACCAAGGCGCGGGCGGCGAAGGCGGCCTGAGCCGGGCCCTTTCCCGACGACCGGTGGCCGTCAGGCCCCGCCGAGGCACCGCGGCCGAAAGCCCGGGTCGGCGGGGCCTTTGCGTGCCAGGGCGTTGAGCACCCACTGGTGGACGACCGGGTCCTTGGTCGCCTGGTCGTGCATGAAGGGGTCGAGCGGGCACGTGTCCTGGAGGACGACGTTGGTCAGCCGCTCGGCCGGGCCGGTCAGCAGGGCGCTGGTGTAGGGGATGACGACCTCGTCGTACCGGGTGGTGACGACGGTGTAGTCGGGCCCGGCGGGCGTCTCCTCGCCGTCGTTGAGCTTCTTCAGCAGGTCGGATCCGGCGCGCTGGTCCAGGCAGGACGGGCAGACGGTGTATCCGGCGGGGATGGCCAGCGGGTTCTTCGTGCCGTGGTTGGACGGGACGATGCCGACGAGGTCGTCCACCTTGTCCGCGCCGCCGAGGAACTTCACGTAGTAGCGCGGCATCATGCCGCCCTGGCTGTGGCCGACGATGTCGACCTTGGCCGCGCCGGTGGCGCCGCGCACGGCCTCGACGAAGTCGCGCAGTTCGGCCGCCGACTGCGGGATGGGGTCGGTCTCCAGGTGCCCGTAGTTGAAGGCGAAGACGCAGTAGCCGTTCTCCTTCAGCTTCGGGGAGAGCTTGGCCCAGTTCTCCGCCATGAGCTTGAACGTGCCGTTGACCAGGACGACGGGCTCCGGGTGGGCCGAATCCGGCTTGCAGGACCAGTCGTTGGCGCCCTTGGGCGGGATGTCGAGCACCGACGCCGAGGCGGGGGCCGCCGTGGCGGACACGCCGGTGAGGGTGAGGGCCGCGGTGGCCGCCGCGGCGAGCAGGGCTCTCACTTTGGTGCGCAGACGCATGGGATTCCTTCCGCACAAGGACTTCGTTCGCCGAACCCCGTTCGGCAATACCGACCGGTAGTCGCGATCGTTCCCGCGCGGTAAGGAGCCCGTCAAGGGACGGAACCGCCGGAAAAAGTCACACGGGCCGGGGCTTGCCGCCCCGGCCCGTGTGCGATTAGCTCATCCGAGCCCTGTGCCGCTCAGCGGTCGGCGTTTCCGGCTCACGTCGCGCGGGATTCAGTGCTCGATGTCCGCGCTGTCCTCCAGGCGCTGCCCGCGCAGCAGGAACCACGCCGCCACCGCCGTCCCCAGCAGCACCACCGCGCCGACGGCGGACGCCAGCCGCAGCCCGTCGACGAAGGCGTGCTGCGCGGAGCTCAGCAGCGCCGAGCCGGCGTCGGCGGGGAGCGTCATCGCCGCCTCGACCGCCCCGCCCAGCGACTCGTGCGCGTCCGCCGCGGGCCCCGCCGGCACGCCGGCCGGGACGGCGAAGTCCCGGTAGACGCCGGTGACGATCGAGCCCAGCAGCGCGATGCCGAGCGCGGCGCCCAGTTCGTACGCCGTCTCGGAGACGGCCGAGGCGGCGCCCGCCTGCTCCTTGGGCACGCTGGAGAGGATGACGTCGGCGGTGACGGTGAACGAGAAGCCCGCCCCCACGCCGACGACCAGCAGGACCGCCCCGAGCAGCGGGTAGGAGGTGTCCGTCCGCAGGGTGGCGATGACGGCGAGGGCGACGCCGATGGCCGCCAGTCCGCCGCCCACGACCGACCGTACCGACCAGCGGCGGGCCGCCTGTCCGGCCAGCAGGCCGGCCGTCACCGCGCCGACGGCGGCCGGGAGTTCGGCCAGGCCGGCCTCCAGCGGGTCGCGGTCCTGGACGAGCTGGAGGAACTGGGACAGGAAGAACACCATCCCGGACAGGCCCAGCACGGTCAGCAGGTCCGCCAGCACGGCGGCGGAGAAGCCCCGGTTGCGGAAGAGGCGCATGTCCAGCAGGGGTGCGGGCAGCCGGAGCTGCCGGCGGACGAACCAGGCCAGGGCGGTCAGGCCCACGACGGCCGCGATGGCGATCTCCGCGCTGATCCCGTGCGTCGCGCCTTCCTTGACCGCGTAGACGACGCCCACGATGCCGGCCATCGACAGCACGACGCTCAGCAGGTCCCAGGGGCCGGGGGACGGGTCACGCGACTCGGGCAGCAGCTTGACGCCGACGAGCACCAGCACCGCCATCACCGGCAGGTTGATCAGGAAGACCGAGCCCCACCAGTAGTTCTCCAGCAGGAACCCGCCGACCACCGGCCCCACGGCCGCGCCCGCCGAGGCCATCGCGCCCCAGATGCCGATGGCGAGGCTGCGTTCGCGCGGGTCGTGGAAGAGGTTGCGGATCAGCGCCAGCGTGGACGGCATCAGGGTGGCGCCGGCGACGCCCAGCAGCGCCCGGGCGGCGATCATCATCTCCGGGCTGGAGGCGTAGGCGTTGAGCACCGACACCGCGCCGAACGCGACGGCGCCGCCGAGCAGCAGCCGCTTGCGGCCGATCCGGTCGCCCAGGCTGCCCATGGAGACCAGCAGACCGGCGATGACGAAGGAGTAGATGTCGCCGATCCACAGCAGCTGCGTGCCGGAGGGCCGCAGGTCCTCGCTGAGGAACGGGGTCGCCAGGCCGAGCACGGTCGCGTCGACGGCGACCAGCAGCACGGCCAGGACGAGGACGGAGAGTGCCAGCCACCGGCCGCGGTAAGGGGTCTCTCCGGATCCTCGCGCGTCCGACGGCTGGGTGATCGTTCGCTGGCCGCTCATCGTTCCATCCTCCGTCGGGCGCCGCCGAGCAGCAGCTCGGAGACCATTCTGGTGTGGTCCTTGGCGGCCACCCGGCCGTCGTGGACCGCCCAGGCACCGGTGCCGATCAGCCCGTAGAGCGCCTCGGTGAGCCAGGCCGCCGAGAGGTCGAGACGGAAGGCGCCTTCCTCCTGGCCCCGGGTGAAGAGCCGCTGGACGCGGGTGTCGAGCCGGTTCCAGCCCTCGTTGCAGCCGTTCTCGTACAGCTGGTTCTCGGTGAAGAGGAAGGCGAGGATGCCGGCGACGGGCTCGGACAGCGCGATCAGCCGGCGGACGGCCTCGGCCGCGTCCCCCTCCTCCGTCCTCGCCTCGTCGAGCGCCCGCTCGAACTGCTCGATCCCCAGGTCTTCCAGCGCCCGGACGAGCGCGTCGCGCCCGGCGAAGTGCCGGTGGAGCGTGGCACGGCTGATCCCGGCCGCTCTCGCGATCTCGTCCATGGAGGCCGTCGCCTTGCGGGTGAGCAGGGACGCGGCCGCGTTCAGTACGTGCTGTCGGTCGAGCCTCATGAGACGAGGATAACCCGAATGAGACGGTGATGTCTCATTCGGGTCGATGGTGTCGCGCACCGGGTGGGCACGTCAGCCCGTCCGGCGTTTGAGGACAACCGCGCGGAGCGCGGTTTCGGGGGTGGGGGGGCTGCGCCCCCCCAAGAAACGGTGAGATGGGGGTGCCCCCTTTGGGGGAGGGACCGGGGCACGGCCCCCGCAGGGGTCACCCCCGCGCGCCCGCCCACTCCCGCTGCACCGCGAGGTCCGCCTTGACCTCGGCAAGCTGCGCGGCGACCGCCGACGGCGCGGTACCCCCCCGCCCGCTACGGGACGCGAGCGAGCCCGGAACGTCGAGGACCGTACGAACCTCCGGCGTCAGATGCGGCGAGATCGCGGCGAACTCCTCGTCCGTGAGCCCGTCCAGCTCGATCCCCCGCCCCTCGCACACCTTCACGCACTCCCCCGCCACCTCATGCGCCACCCGGAACGGCACCCCCTGCCGCACCAGCCACTCGGCGATATCCGTGGCCAGCGAGAACCCGGCGGGCGCCAGCTCCTCCATCCGCTCGCGGTGCACGGTCAGCGTGGCCATCATCCCGGTGAAGGCGGGCAGCAGGATCTCCAGCTGGTCGCAGGAGTCGAAGACCGGCTCCTTGTCCTCCTGGAGGTCGCGGTTGTAGGCGAGCGGCAGCGCCTTGAGCGTGGCGAGCAGCCCGGTGAGGTTGCCGATCAGCCGCCCCGACTTGCCCCGCGCCAACTCCGCGATGTCCGGATTCTTCTTCTGCGGCATGATCGACGACCCGGTCGAGAAGGCGTCGTGGAGGGTGACGAAGGAGAACTCCTTCGTGTTCCAGATGATGACCTCCTCGGCGATCCGCGACAGATCGACGCCGATCATCGCCGTGATGAACGCGAACTCGGCGACGAAGTCCCGGGACGCCGTGCCGTCGATGGAGTTGCCCACCGAGCCGCGCTCGAAGCCGAGGTCGGCGGCGACCGCCTCCGGGTCGAGGCCGAGGCTGCTGCCGGCGAGGGCGCCGGAGCCGTACGGGGAGACGGCCGTCCGCTCGTCCCACTGCCGCAGCCGCTCCGCGTCCCGGCCGAGCGCCTGGACGTGGGCGAGGACGTGGTGGGCGAAGAGGACGGGCTGGGCGTGCTGGAGGTGCGTCCGGCCGGGCATGGCCACGTCCTGGTGCGCCTCGGCGAGGCCGACGAGCGCTTCCTGGAGCTCGGCGAGGAGCCCGCCGATGATCCGCGCGTGGTCGCGCAGGTACATCCGGAAGAGGGTGGCGACCTGGTCGTTCCGGGAGCGGCCGGCGCGCAGCTTGCCGCCGAGGTCGGGGCCGAGCCGTTCGAGGAGGCCGCGCTCCAGTGCGGTGTGGACGTCCTCGTCGGCGACGGTGCCGGTGAAGGCGCCGGTGGCGACGTCGGCCTCCAGCCGGTCGAGGCCGTCCAGCATCGCCGTGAGCTCGTCGGCGGTCAGCAGCCCGGCCTGGTGCAGCACGCGGGCGTGGGCGCGGGAACCGGCGATGTCGTAGGGGGCCAGGCGCCAGTCGAAGTGGACCGACGCCGACAGCTTGGCCAGCGCCTCGGCCGGGCCGTCGGCGAAGCGGCCGCCCCAGAGGCGGACATCGTCGGTGGTGCCGTTGCTCACGTGCGTGCTCCTCGTGGGTGGTGGGGGGAGGCGGCCGGCCGGTCGGTCAGACCAGGTCCCGCTTGGCGGCGATCTTCGACGAGAGGCCGAAGATCTCGATGAAGCCCTTGGACAGCGACTGGTCGAAGGTGTCACCCGTGTCGTAGGTGGCCAGGTTGAAGTCGTAGAGCGACTTGGCGGACTTCCGGCCGGTGACGACGGCCCGGCCGCCGTGCAGGGTCATCCGGATGTCACCGCTGACGTGCTCGTTGGCCTCGGCGATGAAGCCGTCCAGCGCCCGCTTGAGCGGCGAGAACCACAGCCCGTCGTAGACCAGCTCGCTCCACCGCTGCTCGACCTGCCGCTTGTAGCGGGCGAGTTCGCGCTCGACGGTGACGTTCTCCAGCTCCTGGTGGGCGGTGATCAGCGCGATGGCGCCGGGCGCCTCGTAGATCTCCCGGGACTTGATGCCCACGAGCCGGTCCTCGACCATGTCGATCCGGCCGATGCCCTGAGCTCCCGCCCGGTCGTTGAGCTGCTGGATCGCCTGGAGGACGGTGACGGACTCGCCGTCGATCGCGACCGGGACGCCGGCCTCGAAGGTGATCACGACCTCGTCGGCGTCGCGCGGGGTGGCCGGGTTGGCGGTGTAGTCGTAGACGTCCTCGATGGGGGCGTTCCAGATGTCCTCCAGGAAGCCGGTCTCGACGGCCCGGCCGAAGACGTTCTGGTCGATCGAGTACGGCGACTTCTTGGTGGTGGCGATCGGCAGGCCCTTGGCCTCGCAGAAGGCGATGGCCTTGTCCCGGGTCATGGCGTAGTCCCGGACGGGCGCGATGCACTTCAGGTCCGGCGCGAGCGAGGAGATGCCCGCCTCGAACCGCACCTGGTCGTTGCCCTTGCCGGTGCAGCCGTGGGCGACCGTGGTGGCGCCGTGCTTCCGCGCGGCGGCGACGAGGTGCTTGACGATCGTCGGCCGGGAGAGGGCGGAGACCAGCGGGTACCGGTCCATGTAGAGGGCGTTGGCCTTGATCGCCGGGAGGCAGTACTCCTCGGCGAACTCGTCCTTGGCGTCGGCGACCTCCGCCTCCACCGCACCGCAGGCGAGCGCGCGCTTGCGGATGACGTCCAGATCCTCGCCGCCCTGGCCGACGTCCACGGCGACGGCGATGACCTCGGCGCCCGTCTCCTCGGCGATCCAGCCGATGGCGACGGAGGTGTCCAGGCCGCCCGAATAGGCGAGTACGACGCGCTCGGTCACGGGGTTCTCCTTACGTGCATTGCATGCGGTGGTAGGCATAACTATGCAGTGCGCCGTATGTTTCGTCAAGAACTCGGAAGGGTGAATCGAGCGGGCGCGGGCGGGTATCGGCGGGGCGTTCTACGATGCGAGCCCCCGCGAGGCCCGATCAGGAGGCGAACCACGACCGCGCGGCCTGGGCACTCGGACGACGCGCGGATCGCATCCATGCGGAACGCCATCGCGCGCTCAAGCGTCGAAGCTGAGCCCGTTCCGGGGTGCGGCGGTGGCGGCCGTGCTGCGCCGTCCCGACGGGCGGGTGCGTGAGACGGGGCCGCGGCGGACGCGGCGGCCGGGTTCCCGGCGCTGGGGTGTCCGCCGCGCGGGCCTCGCCGGGCCGGTGTGCGAGGAGGCGTGATCGGTACGCGCTTCGGACCCCGACGCGCCATCCGGGACCCCGTGCACGGACGCCGCATCCGCCCGCGCCGGATGGCGACCGCGACAGCGCCCCGCGCCCACCGCCGCTCGCCTCCCGGCAGCCGCGTGTCCGCGCCGCCGGGGTGACGGCGCTCTCTGGCGGACGGGGAGCCGGAGGAGGCGGCCGGTTTCCTCACCGACGCTTCCGGGCCGGCCCGTGCTCGCACTCGGCGGGTCCCGCGCGGCAGTACAGCATCGGTCCGCTGCCACCGCGCCGGGCGGTCCGCGCCGGTCCCGACGATTTCCATGGCGCGCCCGGCGGTCCCGACGACCTCCATGGCGCGCGCCGGTCCCGACGACCTCCATGGCGCGCCCGGCGGTCCCGACGACCTCCATGGCGCGCCCGCCGCTCCCCAGGCGAGACGGGACGCGGATGGAGTCGACACCGCTATGGCCGCTGGCCGGCCACCCGCTCCGGCCGCCCGGACGGAGGCCGTCGCCGCTCCCGGGCGCCGGACGCGGGCGAGCCCGAGCGGCTGAAACCGCTGCCGGACGCCCCGTCGACTTCCGTCGCCCGCGAGGCGACCACCGCGCTGCCGCCCGTCGCGACCGGGCTCCCCCGAGGAGTGGCCGTACGACCGACCGGCCGGCTGGCCAGCCAGCCGACGATCGTCCCCAGCGCGTCCGCGTCTCCGCCCTCCGGCTGCTCTCCGCCCACCGCCCGAGGGTGCGGTCGCGCGCTCCCCCGCCGACCTCGGACGAGTCTCTGCCGCCCCTCCCCGGAGCC
>NZ_JBPQTX010000106.1:0-21225 GCF_051386555.1 Streptomyces sp. URMC 126 | reverse complement strand
CCCCCGCACCCCCACGCCCCGTCGGCCGCGCGCCCCTCAGATGGCGCCCTTCCGCGTCAGCTGGTTGAAGCAGAACCACCCCGGCAGCACCGGCAGCCAGAACGTGAGCAGCCGGTACAGCAGTACCGCGGGCGTCGCGATGTCCGCCGGCAGCCCGGCCAGGGTCAGCGCGCCGATGAGGACGCCCTCGACGGCCCCGACCCCGCCGGGCGTCGGCGCCGCCGACCCCAGCGCGTTGCCCGCCAGGAAGATCACCGCGACGCTGGCGAAGCTCATGTCGCCGCCGAACGCCCGGATCGAGGTGTCGAGGCAGAACACGAAGGCGGCGGTCAGCAGCAGCATGCCGCCGATGCCGTTGACCAGCTTCCGCGGCCGCTGGAGCAGGTCCAGCATGCGCGGCACGACGCCCGCGAACAGCGACCGCACCCGCGTCGAGACGAACTTCCGCAGGAACGGGATGGCCGTCACCACCAGCACCAGCACCGCGGCCGTCAGCAGCCCGCCGATGACCGTACGGGACGGCGGAAGCGGCGACTCCGTCCTTTCCGTGCCGGTGATGTAGCCGAAGGTCAGCAGCAGCAGGATGTGCGCGGCCAGGCCGAACAGTTCGGACGCGCCGACGCTGGCCACCGCGAGCCCCGGGCGGATCCCGGCCCGTTGCAGGAAGCGGCTGTTCAGCGCGACGCCGCCGACCGCGGCCGGGGCCACGAGCTTGACGAACGAACCGGCGACCTGCGCCATGACCGTCCGCGGGTACGACACCTTCTCCGGGACGAAGCCCAGCAGCCGCATGGCCGCCGCGAAGTAGGAGAGCGCGGAGAAGGCCGCGGCGACCGCCACCCAGCCCCAGTTGGCCTTGGCGACCTTGTCGAGCTCGACGTGCGACAGCTGCGAGTACAGGAAGTACGCGGCGATCGCGCCCGCGATGGAGCTGATGAGGGTACGCGGCCGGATGCGCTCCAGCCGGACGGGCTCTATCGGTGCCTGCGGCCGGATCAGCAGCACCTGCCGGCGGATCTGGGCCAGCAGGTCCTCCTCGCGGGCCTCCTCGGCCGCGACGTCCAGCGCCTGTTTCTCCGCCTTCTTCTCGGCCTTGAGCGCCCTGCGGTCGTCCGCCGGGCCCGAGCCCTTCTCCGCCCGTTCCCGGGCCCGCTCCTCCTTGGCGATCCGGGACGCCTCCAGCACCGCGTCCCGTTCACGCTGCGCGCGCTCGCGCGCGAGCCGGCGCAAGGTGGCCCTGCTCGCGCGGGTCAGGGCGATGGGCTGGAGCAGCGGCAGGCTGTCGGCGACCGCGTCCGGGCCGAGCACGGCGACGGCCGAGGCCACCGCCCGTTCCGCGCCGACCCGCAGGCCCAGCGTGGTGAGAAGCTGCGCGACGTCCATCCGCAGCACCAGGTCACCGGCGGCGATCTCGCCGCCGCGCAGATCGGTCAGGACCACACTGCCGGAACGATCCACCAGGAGCGCGTCGCCGTCGAGGCGCCGGTGTGCGATCCGGCGCGACTGCAGGGCGCGCACCTGCCGCCAGGCGCCGTCCACCAGCTCGTCGGTGATCTCCGCGTCCTGGAGGGTGTCCAGCGTCCGTCCGCCCACGTGCTCGTACACCAGCATCACGGCGTCCGGGCCGAGCTCGCTGGTGGCGATCAGCTTGGGGGCGTTGGCGCCGGCGGCGATGGCCGCGTAGGCGAGCAGCGCCTCCTGCTCCAGCGCCTGGCGGAGCGACTGCAGGCTGCGCCGCTGGGTGATGCCGCGCAGCGCGAGCCGCTGCCACAGCCGGTAGAAGAAGCCCTGTGCCTGCTGCTCCCGGTCGACGACCGTGACGTCCAGCGGCGGGCCGTCCTCCAGGGTGACGACGTAGCGGCGCCCCCGGTCGTGCGCGGTGCCGGAGGACGGCGCGGCGTCCGGCGCCTCCTCCGTGCGCAGGGCGCTCACCGGCTTGAAGCCGACGCGGCGCAGGCCGTGCAGCAGGTGCTGGCCGGTGGGGCGGACGTTGGGAGAGCCGACGGCGTACAGGGTGCCGTAGGCGACGGTCCAGCCGATGAGCACGGTGGTGGCGATCGAGAACGGCGTCGAGTAGCCGTTGACGACCACCGCGAACGCGTCCAGCAGCAGCACCGCCCACATCGCGACCCGCCAGCGCGGGCGCCGCGACATCCCGACGGCCGTCATATAGGCGATCACGGGGGCGAGGTAGCCGTGGACCGGGTCGGTCAGCTCGTGGGTCGGCGTGATCCTGGTGAGCGCTTCCCGGATGGAATCCGGGGCCGCCTCGGCGACCCAGAGCGCGGCGCCGAGCGAGACGCCGTGCGCCAGGACGGCCGCGAGGACGCCGTCGGCGATCCGCAGCCCGTCCCGTTTGACCAGCCGTTCGACGGCGAAGGCCACGGGCACGATGAAGATCGCGATGTTGGCCGTGAGGCCGGCGATGTTGGCCAGCGTCTGCGGGGCGTGCCCGGCGCTCTCCTTGATGTCGCTGGCGAGGCCGGTGGTGGTGCCGTGCGCGAACGCGGCCAGGGCGAGGACGACGGCGATGCCGATGATGCCCAGCAGCATGCGCACCAGGTCGGCGGGGCGGTGGACGCGGGCGGGGAGCAGCGGCTCGTCGCCGGAGACCTTGTCGATGTGGACCTCGCCGTCCTTCGTGTCGCACGGGAACGCCGAGCCTGCCGGGTCGGCCGGGGCGCCGGCGCGCGACCGCTCGGCTCCCTCGGCGCTTCCGGGCAGCGCCTTGCGGGCGCCGGCCTCCTCAGGAGGTCCCGCGCCCTGCTCGTCGTCCGTGTCTTCCTGGTCTTCTCGTTCTCGTATCACCAGTCACCGCCCGGAAGATGGTGGCATGGCCCTGCCGGGCAAGGGTGTATCAGGGTGCATTTCGGGGGCGCGGACCTTGGATCGTACGCCCTGTAGTCCGATCCCGCACTCTGGGTGATCTTCCGGAATTCGGACCTCCGGACCATGGCCCCCGGAGCGCGCGGCGCCTGCGGCAGTATGGACCGGGTGACCGACGCGGTGCCGCCCGGATTCCCTGGGCCAGAAGAGCTTCCCGTCCCCGGTGGCGAACCTCCGGGGCACGGGCTTCCCGAGTACCCCGACTACGCGGAACGGGTCCTCTCCGTCGCGGAGATCATCCCGCCGGGCCGGGTGATGACCTACGGCGACGTGGCCGAGTGGCTCGGCGAGGGCGGTCCCCGCCAGGTGGGCCGGGTGATGGCGCTGTACGGCGGCGCCGTGCCGTGGTGGCGCGTCGTACGGGCGGACGGCGTCCTGCTCCCCGGCCGCGAGCGGGTGGCCCTCGGCCACTACCGCGAGGAGGGCACGCCGCTGCGGATCACCGGCCCGGCCGCCGAGGGGCACGTGCCGCGGATCGCGATGAGGCGGGCGCGGTGGGACGGGGTGCCGGCCGGCGGGGCCGGCGGGGAGCCGGGGGAGGCCGGCGCTGCTGCCGGTGCTGCCGCCGGGGACGCGGGAGACGTCGGCGCTGCCGGGCGTGAGGAGCGTGGGCGCCAGGGCCCGGCCATCGGGGTGGCACAGGCGGGTCCGCGAGCGGCGCGGCGGGACCGGGAGTCGGTGCGGGGCGAACGGGACGGGGCCGGAGCCGGACGGGCCGGAGCGGGAGCCGAACGGGACGAGGCCGGAGCCGGACGGGCCGGAGCCGGGCGGAGCCTGTCGCGCGACGACGCGAAGAGCGCGCGCGGCGGCGCGGCGCGTGTGAAACGCGCCACCTGATCCACTCGTCGGCCGGGCAACCCGAACGGGTGAGGTGCCCGAACGGCCCCCTCGCCCCCGGGGACGCCCTGCGCCCCACCCGCCTCCTGGCGTAGCGTCGAGGGCCGCCCCACCCCCGCGCCCCGACGGCGCGCGGAGATCCGTACCCGACCCGCAGGACCGGCACCTCACGTGAGTTCCACCCCCCTCTCCGGCACTCCCGGCTCAACCGGCGCTCCCGCCGCGCTCGTCTCGGCGCGCCCGGAGGACCCGGAGCGCCGGCGGGCCCCGAGGTCCGCGCCGGGCCCGTACCGGCTGGTGCGCACGCCCCCGGGGCCCGCGGTCCCCCCGGAGCTGGACGCGGGACAGCGCGCCGTGGTTGAGCATCGGCGGGGACCGCTGCTCGTCCTCGCCGGGCCGGGCACCGGCAAGACCACGACGCTCGTGGAGGCCGTCGCCGAGCGGGTGCGGCGCGGCGGCGACCCGGAGCGGATGCTCGTCCTGACCTTCAGCCGCAAGGCCGCCACCGAACTGCGCGACCGTATGGCGGCCCGGCTGGGGGAGCGCGGGCTGGCGGCGCGCGCGCCGCAGGCGACCACCTTCCACTCCTACTGCTACGCCCTGCTCCGGGCCCACCAAGAGGACGGCCCGTCCGCCGAGCCGCCGCGGCTGCTGTCCGGCCCCGAGCAGGACGTCGCCGTGCGTGACCTGCTCGCGGGCCAGACGGAGCTGGAGCGCGAGGGCCGCGCCACCGTGCGCTGGCCGGACGACCTGCGCGCCTGCCTCACCACCCGAGGTTTCGCCGACGAGGTGCGCGCCGTGCTCGCGCGCAGCCGGGAACTCGGCCTCGGCCCCGACGCGCTCGCCGCCTTCGCCGAACGGAGCGGGCGCGGCGACTGGTCGGCGGCCGCGGCCTTCCTGGCCGAGTACCTCGACGTGCTCGACGCGCGCGGCGTCGTCGACTACGCGGAGCTGGTGCACCGCGCGGTGCTGCTGGCCGAGCGGCCGGAGGTCGCGGCGGACCTCGCCGGGCGGTACGACGCGGTGTTCGTCGACGAGTACCAGGACACCGACGCCGCCCAGGCACGCCTGCTGCGGGCGCTGGCGGGCGGCGGGCGCACCCTGGTCGCGTTCGGCGACCCGGACCAGTCCATCTACGCCTTCCGCGGTGCGGACGTGGGCGGCATCCTCGACTTCCCCTCGGCCTTCCCCCGCCGGGACGGCTCGCCGGCTCCCGTCCGCGTCCTGACCACGTCCCGCCGCTCGGGCGCGGCCCTCCTCGCCGCCACCCGGCTCCTCACCCGGCGCATGCCCCTCGGCCGGCTCCCGGCCGACGCCGTCCGCGCCCACCGCGACCTGGCGGCCGTCCGCCCCGGCGGGCGCGTCGAGGCGTACACGTACCCGACGCCCGGCGCCGAGACCGAGAACATCGCCGACATCCTGCGCCGCGCCCACCTGGAGGACGGCGTGCCCTGGGGCGCCATGGCCGTCCTGGTCCGCGCGGGCTCCCGCTCCCTGCCGTCCCTCCGGCGCGCCCTGACCTCGGCGGGCGTCCCGGTGGAGGTCGACGGCGACGACGTCCCCCTCCGCCACGAACCGGCCGTCGCGCCGCTGCTGACCGCGCTGCGGGTGGCGGCGGAGTGGGCGGCGGGAGCGGCGGTGCCGGGCGCGGACGGCCCGGGCGTGCCCGGGCCGGAGCGCGCGGAGGGCTCCGCGCCCGAGCGCGAGCCCGGCGCGGCGCCGGAGCACGGGAGCACGAACGCTTCCGGCGCCGCCTCGACCGCGGACATGGCCACCGGAGGCGTTCCCGCGCCGGAACCCGATCACGGTTCGGCGCCCGGACCCGCGTCCGCTCCCGGCACGGCCGGCGACGACGCTCCCGCTCCGGGGGCCGGGCGGGCCCCGGGGGCCGGCCTTGTGCCCGGGCCCGCGTCCGGTCCCGGCACGGCCGGCGACGAGGCTCCCGCTCCAGGGTCCGGGCAGGCTCCGGGGGCCGGCCTTGTGCCCGGGTCCGCGTCCGGTTCCGGCACGGCCGGTGGCGAGGCTTCCGCTCCGGGGTTCGGGCAGGCCCTCGGGTCCGGCCTCGTGCCCGGACCCACGCTCGGTCCCGGCACGGCCGGCGGCGACGCTTCCGCTCCGGGGTCCGGGCAGGCCTCGGGGGCCGGCCTTGTGCTTGGGGCCGCTTCCGGTCCCGGCACGGCCGGCGGCGACGCTTCCGCTCCGGGGTCCGGGCGGGCCCCGGGGGCCTGCCTTGTGCCCGGTTCCGGCGCCTTGCTGGGGGTCGGCCAGGAGTCCGGCTCGGCGCCGGAGGGTGGGTCCGCGTCGGCGGCCGGGGACGCGTCCGCCTCCGGTTCCGGCGCCGCCTCCGCCACGGACGCCGAAGCCGCTGTCGAACCCGCTTCGGTCCAGGCGATCGACCGGTCCGGCCGGTCCGACCGGTTCAACCGGTCCGACCAGGCCGACACGGCCGCGCAGCCCGCCTCCGACCCCGGCGCGTCGCCCGTGCCCGGCCTTGCCCACGACCCCGGGCGCGGGGAGGTCGCGGGGGAGGAGTTCCCCTCCGCGCCCGTCGTCCCCGCTGACCCCGCCGCGAACGCCGCGAACGCCGCGAACGCCGCGAACGCCGCGGACGGCGCGGGCGCCACGAGCGGTACGGGCGCTCTCACCCCCGAGACCGCCCTCGCCCTCCTCACCTCCCCCCTCGGCGGCATGGACGGCACCGACCTGCGCCGGCTCGGGCGGGCTCTGCGGGAGGAGGAGCGGGCCGCGGGCCGGACCGCGCCGCGCCCCTCGGACGTCCTCATCGCCGAGGCGCTCGCCGCGCCGGAGCGGCTGGTGGCGCACGATCCGGCGTACGCGCGGGGCGCGCAGCGCCTCGCCGCGCTGCTGACGGCCGCCCGCGACCGGCTGGCGGCCGGCGGCACCGCCGAGGACGCCCTGTGGACGCTCTGGAACGGCACGCCCCGGCATCCGGCGCCCTGGCCGGACCGGCTGCGCCGCGCCGCGCACCGAGGCGGCGCCGCCGGTCGCAACGCGGACCGCGACCTCGACGCCGTGTGCGCCCTCTTCGAGACGGCGGCCCGCGCCGAGGAGCGCGTCGGCGGCCGTGACGTGCTCGGCTTCCTCGACGAGCTGGAGGCGCAGGACATCGCCGCCGACACGCTCACCCGCCGTGCCGTGCGCCCCGACGCCGTCCGCCTCATGACCGCGCACCGCTCCAAGGGCCTGGAGTGGCGGCTCGTCGTCGTCGCAGGGGTCCAGGAGGGCCTCTGGCCCGACCTGCGCCGCCGCGGTTCGCTCCTGGAAGCGGACCGCATCGGCCGCGACGGCCTCGCCGAGCCCCTTCCGCCCGGCGCGCTGCTGGCCGAGGAGCGCCGGCTGTTCTACGTGGCCGCCACGCGCGCCCGCGAGCGCCTCGTGGTGACGGCGGTCAAGGCCGCCGCGGAGGACGGTGACCAGCCGTCCCGGTTCCTCACCGAGCTCGGGGTCGAGCCGGTGGACGTCACCCAGCGCCCGCGCCGCCCCCTCGCCGTCGCCGCGCTCGTCGCCGAGCTGCGGGCCACCACCGTGGACCCCACCGCGTCGGACGCCCTCCGGGCCGCCGCCGCCGACCGGCTGGCCCGGCTCGCCGGCCTGCGCGACGACGAGGACCGGCCGCTCGTCCCCGCCGCCGACCCCGACCGCTGGTGGGGCCTGTACGAGCCGACGCACAGCGCGGTGCCGCTCCGCGACCGCGACCAGCCGGTGGCCCTCTCCGGCTCCGCCGTCGGGCAGCTCGTGGACACCTGTTCGCTCCAGTGGTTCCTGGGACGCGACGTGCGCGCCGAGGCGCCCGCCGGCGTGGCCCAGGGCTTCGGCAACGTCATCCACGTCCTGGCCGACGAGGTCGCCTCCGGCCGTACCCCGGCCGACCTCGCCGTCCTCATGGAGCGCCTGGAGACCGTCTGGGAGGCGCTCGCCTTCGACGCGCCCTGGAAGTCGCGGCAGGAGAAGGAGAACGCGCGGGCCGCCCTGGAGCGCTTCCTGCGCTGGCACGTCATGGAACGCGGCCGGACCCCCGTCGCCACCGAGCACCCCTTCGACGTCACCCTCACCGCGGGCGGCAGGCTCGTCCGCGTCCGCGGCTCCATGGACCGCGTGGAGCGCGACGCGGCCGGCCGCGCCTACGTCGTCGACTTCAAGACCGGCAAGACAGCGGCGACCGCCGCTGAGGTGGCCCGCCACCCCCAGCTCGCCGTCTACCAGCTCGCGGTCCGGCACGGCGCCGTCGACGACGTCTTCGACGGCGAGCGCCCACGCCCCGGCGGCGCGGAACTCGTCCAGCTCCGGCAGGGCGCCGCCAAGAAGGAAGGCGGCGACGCGCTGCCCAAGGTGCAGGCCCAGGAACCGCCGTCCGACGGCGGCGAGGACGGCGCCGACTGGATCGGCGACCTCCTCGCCACCGCCGCCGGCCGCGTCCTCGACGAACGCTTCTCCCCCCGCCCAGGCACGCACTGCGCGCACTGCGCCTTCCGCTCCTCCTGCTCGGCCCGCCCGGAGGGCCGCCAGATCGTCGAGTGACGGCCGGGCCCGCCGGAGGCGAGGGCCGGGCGCCGGCCGTGGCCGCACGGCGAGCGGACGGTGACGCGATGCGGGTGTGGGCACTCTTGGCACACCCGCACACCCGCGCACCGGCGGACCAACGGCCGGGCGGCGACCGGCACCGACGATTCCGTCCCCCGAGGGGATACCCCAGCACTCCGCCAGGGGACAGCCGGCTCCCACCGAGCCGCGCACGCCCCGGCGCTCGGGCGGCACAGTCCGCCGGCGGTGCGGGCCGCGCAATCCGGGACGGGCCGAGGTTGACGGGCGCGGCGGATCCCCAGTGCGCCCGCCCAACCCGCCGGCCGGCGCGCACCCGTACAAGATCGGGAAGGCCGGTTGTCAGTCCCCCCGGTTACCGTTTGTGACGTGACCCCGCGCCTGACCGACCCCGAGCAGCTCAAGGAGCTCCTCGGCATCCCCTTCACCCCGGAGCAGACGGCCTGCATCACCGCGCCGCCCGCCCCGCAGGTCATCGTGGCCGGGGCCGGATCGGGCAAGACGACGGTGATGGCGGCCCGCGTGGTGTGGCTGGTGGGCACCGGCCAGGTGGCCCCCGAGCGCGTCCTCGGCCTGACCTTCACCAACAAGGCCGCCGGCGAGCTCGCCGAGCGCGTCCGCAAGGCGCTCGCCGCGGCCGGGGTGACGGCCGGCGAGGCCACGGACGAGGAGGGGCCCGGCGAGCCGAGGATCTCCACGTACCACGCGTTCGCCGGCCGCCTCCTCAAGGAGCACGGCCTGCGCATCGGCCTGGAGCCCACCGCCCGCCTCCTCGCCGACGCCACCCGCTACCAGCTCGCGGCCCGCGTCCTGCGCACCTCCCCGGGCCCGCACCCGGCCCTCACCCGCCCGTTCGGCGACCTCGTCGCCGACCTCCTCGCCCTCGACGCCGAGCTCGCCGAGCACCTGGTCGAGCCGGAGGAGCTGCTGGCCCACGACGAGGCCCTCCTCAAGGACCTCGACGGCGCCCGCCTCACCAACGCCGACCTGCGCAAGGTCCCCGACACCGCCCGCGCCCGCCGCGAGCTCACCGGCCTGGTCGCGGCCTACCGCGCCGAGAAGCGCCGACGCGACCTCCTCGACTTCGGCGACCAGATCGCCCTCTCCGCCGAGCTCGCCCGCACCCGCCCCGAGGTCGGCCGGATCCTCCGCGAGGAGTTCTCCGTCGTCCTCCTCGACGAGTACCAGGACACCTCGGTCGCCCAACGGCTGCTGCTCGCCGGCCTTTTCGGCGGCGGCACCGGCCACGCGGTCACCGCCGTCGGCGACCCCTGCCAGGCCATCTACGGCTGGCGCGGCGCCTCCGTCGCCAACCTGGACGAGTTCCCCCGCCACTTCCCGCACGCCGACGGCCGCCCCGCCGCCCGGCACGCCCTCAGCGAGAACCGGCGCAGCGGCGGCCGGCTCCTCCGCCTCGCCAACGGCCTCGCCGCCCCCCTGCGCGCCCTCCACGAGGGCGTCGAGGCGCTGCGGCCCGCGCCCGGCGCCGAGCGGGACGGGTACGTGCGCTGCGCCCTGCTGCCCACCCAGGCCGAGGAGCTGGCCTGGCTCGCCGACTCCATCGCCCACCGGGTCCGCACCGGCACCCGCCCGGGCGACGTCGCCGTCCTCTGCCGCACCGCGGCCGACTTCGCCCGCATCCAGGAGGCGCTGGTCGAACGGGACGTCCCGGTCGAGGTCGTCGGCCTCTCCGGCCTGCTCCACCTGCCCGAGATCGCCGACCTCGTCGCCGTCTGCGAGGTCCTCCAGGACCCCACCGCCAACGCGTCCCTCGTCCGCCTCCTGACCGGCCCCCGCTGGCGCATCGGCCCCCGCGACCTCGCCCTCCTCGGCCGCCGCGCCCGCACCCTGGTCCCGTACGGCAGCGCCGGGACGGACCCCGAACGGCGGCTCGCCGAGGCCGTGGAGGGCCGTGACCCGGCCGAGGTGATCTCCCTCGCCGACGCCCTCGACACCTTCCTCACCGGCGACGCGCCCGACGACGGCCTGCCCTTCTCCGCCGACGCCCGGATCCGCTTCGCCCGCCTCGCCACCGAGCTGCGCGACCTGCGCCGCTGCCTGGCCGACCCCCTGATGGACGTCCTGCACCGGGTGCTCGCCACCACCGGCCTGGAGGTCGAGCTCTCCGCCTCGCCGCACGCCCTGGCGGCCCGCCGCCGGGAGACCCTCCACCAGTTCCTGGACATCGCGGCGGGCTTCGCCGGCCTCGACGGCGACGCCGGCCTGCTCGCCTTCCTCGGCTTCCTGCGCACCGCCGTCCAGTACGAGAAGGGGCTCGACAGCTCCCTCCCCGGCGCCGAGGACACGGTCAAGGTCCTCACCGCCCACAAGTCCAAGGGCCTGGAGTGGGACGTCGTCGCCGTCCCCGGGCTCGTCTCCAGGACCTTCCCGAGCGAGCAGGCCCGGGACGCGTGGACCTCCCAGGCCCGGGTCCTGCCGCACACCCTGCGCGGGGACGCCGGCACCCTCCCCGAGGTCCCCGCCTGGGACGCCAAGGGCATGGCCGCCTTCAAGTCCGCGATGAAGGATCACCAGGCCACCGAGGAGCTGCGCCTCGGCTACGTCACCTTCACCCGCCCCCGCTCCCTGCTCCTCGGCTCCGGCCACTGGTGGGGCCCCGAACAGAAGCGGCCCCGGGGCCCGTCCGCGTTCCTGCACGCCCTGCGCGAGCACTGCGAGGCCGGGCACGGCGAGATCGAGGCGTGGGCCGAGCCCCCGGAGGAGGGCGCCACGAACCCCGCCCTCGACGCGGCCGAGACCGACCGCGCCTGGCCGCTGCCGCTGGACCCCGGCTCCCTCGCCCTGCGCCGCGAGGCCGCCGACGCCGTCCGCGCCCGCCTGGGCCGCCTCCCCGGACCCGCCCCGGCACCGGAGCCCGCCCACGACCCGGAATGGCCCCCTCCGCCGGATGACGAGGAAGAGGCGTACGCGCACGACACCGCCCGGCACGACGAGGTTCACGAGCACGGTGAGCCCTACGAGCCGGACGAGATCCGCGGGCATGTGCCAGCATCCGGGCACGAGTCCGCGTCCGGGCCCGAGTCCGCAGACGACGAGCCCCCGTACGAGCCGGAGCCCGCGCACGACGACGAGCCGCCGTACGAGCACGACACCGCCCTGACGGACTGGGACGCCTGGGATTCCTGGGACGCCCTCCCCACCAGCCGCCCGCCGGTATCCGCCCGCGACGACCGGGGCTCCGGCGGTTCCGGCGGTTCCGGCGCCGAGGAGGCCGGAGCCGGCGGAACCCCGGCGCGACCGACGCCGCACGCCGCGCCCGCCGTCCCGGCCCCCCGGCCCGAGCCGGCTCCCGCCACCCAGGACGCCCACCTCCGCAAGGCGCCCCGCGGCGGCCTCACCCCCGAGGAGAGCCGCCTGGTCGCCTCCTGGGACCGCGACCTGGACGCGCTCGCGGGCGAGCTCCGCAGGGCGCGCGCGAGCGTGCACGAGGTGCCGCTGCCGGCGTCCCTGACCGCTTCGCAGCTGGTCCGCCTCGCCGCCGACCCCGATGCCTTCGCGAGCGAGCTGGCCCGGCCCATGCCCCGCCCCCCGCGGCCCGCCGCCCGGCGCGGCACCCGCTTCCACGCCTGGGTCGAGTCCCGCTTCGAGGCGCTGCCGCTGCCGTTCCCCGACGCGGACGAGCTGCCCGGCGCCGAGGACGACGACGAGACCGAGATCGCCGACGAGCGGGAGCTGGCCGAGCTCAAGGCGGCGTTCGAGCGCACCCCGTACGCCCACCGCACGCCGTACCGGGTGGAGGCGCCGTTCCGGATCACCCTGGCGGGCCGGGTGATCCGCGGCCGCATCGACGCGGTCTACCGGATCGAGACGTCAGAGGAGACCGAGGGAGCCAAGAGAACCACGGGAGGCGAGGGGGCCAAGGGGCCCGATGGACTCGACGGCGCCGCCGGCACCCACGACACCCCCGGCCCCGGCGTCGCATACGAGATCGTCGACTGGAAGACCGGCCGCGACGGCACCGCCGACCCGCTCCAGCTCGCCGTCTACCGCCTCGCCTGGGCCGAGCGGCACGGTCTGCCACTGTCCGCCGTGGCCGCCGCGTTCGTCCACGTCCGCGACGGCCGTGTGGTCCGTCCGTCCGGGCTGCCGGACCGGGCCGGGCTGGAGAGGATCCTGCTCGGGGAAGGGGCCGGGCAGGGTGAGTGAGACAAACCCGGTCCCGGCCACGGCCCGTGTCCGGCTAGGCTCGACGTCATGAGCGACACCCCGGACAGTGCCGTCCGCGCGTACATCCAGCAGCACCGCGCCGCCTTCCTCGACGACCTCGCCGAGTGGCTGCGCATCCCCTCCGTGTCGGCCGACCCCGGCCACGCGGCCGATGTGCGCCGCAGCGCGGACTGGCTGGCGGACCGGCTCAAGGCGACGGGCTTCCCGGTCGCCGAGGTCTGGGAGACCGACGGCGCCCCGGCCGTCTTCGCCGAGTGGCCCTCCGGCGACGAGGGCGCGCCGACGGTCCTGGTCTACGGCCACCACGACGTCCAGCCGGCCGCCAAGGAGGACGGCTGGCACACCGAGCCGTTCGAGCCGGTCGTCAAGGACGGCAGGATGTACGCCCGCGGTGCCGCCGACGACAAGGGCCAGGTGTTCTTCCACACTCTCGGCGTCCGCGCCCACCTGGCGGCCACCGGCCGGACCGCCCCCGCCGTGAACCTCAAGCTGATCATCGAGGGCGAGGAGGAGTTCGGTTCGCCGAACTTCCCGGACCTGCTCCGCGCCCACGCGGACCGCCTCGCCTGCGATGCCGTGATCGTCTCCGACACCGGCATGTGGGCCGAGGACACCCCGACCGTCTGCACCGGCCTGCGCGGCCTGGTCGAGTGCCAGGTCGACCTGTATGGGCCGGACCAGGACATCCATTCCGGCGCCTTCGGCGGCGCCGTGCCCAACCCGGCCACCGAGGCCGCCCGGCTGGCCGCCGCGCTGCACGACGACGACCGCCGCGTCGCGATCCCCGGCTTCTACGACGGCATCGTCGAGCTCACCGACCGCGAGCGCGAGCTCTTCGCCGAGCTGCCCTTCGACGAGAAGCACTGGACGCGCGGAGCGCACTCGCACGCCACCCTCGGCGAGGCCGGCTACAGCACGCTGGAGCGCGTCTGGGCCCGCCCGACGGCCGAGGTCAACGGCATCGGCGGCGGCTACCAGGGCCCGGGCGGCAAGACGATCGTCCCGTCGTCCGCTCAGCTGAAGCTCTCCTTCCGCCTGGTCGCGGGCCAGGACACCGACGCCGTCCAGCGGGCCGTCCGGGACTGGGTCGCCGGCCGCCTCCCGGACGGCATCCGCCACGAGCTGACGTTCACGGGCGCCACCCGCCCCTGCCTGACGCCGCTCGACCACCCCGCCCTCCAGGCCGTCGCCCGCGCCATGGGCCGGGCCTTCGGGCAGAAGGTCCGCTTCACCCGGGAGGGCGGCTCGGGACCGGCCGCGGACCTCCAGGACGTCCTCGGCGTCCCCGTCCTGTTCCTGGGCATCTCCGTGCCCTCCGACGGCTGGCACGCGCCGAACGAGAAGGTCGAGCTCGACCTCCTCCTGAAGGGCGTGGAAACCGCCGCCTACCTCTGGGACGACCTCGCCGCGGGCGACACGTCCTGGACGCGTCGCGCGGCCTGAACCGGTCGGGACCCGTGACGCACCACACGCACCACCGTCATCACCACCAGGGGGAGTTGGAAGCAGCCGTGACCACCAGGACCGATTTCGCCGCCGACCGGCCCATCACGCTCAGCGGGTCGAGCGGCATCGACCGCGCCGCGCACCACCGGCTGGACGAGGCGTGGCTGTCGGCGGCGTGGAGCCACCCGTCGACCCGCGTGTTCGTGGTCTCCGGCGGCCAGGCGCTGATCGACGACACCCCCGACGGGCGTACGGAACTGGTGATGACCCCGGCGTTCGACGCGCCGCCCACCGAGACGCACCGCTACTTCCTCGGCCAGGACGAGGACGGGGTGGCCTACTTCGCCCTCCAGAAGGACAGCCTGCCCGGCCGCATGGACCAGTCCGCGCGCCCCGCGGGCCTCCGCGAGGCGGGCCTGCTGCTGTCCCCGCGCGACGCCGGGCTGCTGGTCCACGCCGTCGCCCTGGAGAACTGGCAGCGCCTCCACCGCTTCTGCTCGCGCTGCGGCGAACGCACCGTGATCGCGGCCGCCGGCCACATCCGCCGCTGCCCGGCCTGCGGTGCCGAGCACTACCCGCGCACCGACCCCGCGGTGATCATGCTGGTCACCGACGACCGGGACCGCGCCCTGCTCGGCCGCCAGATGCACTGGCCCGAGGGCCGCTTCTCCACCCTCGCCGGCTTCGTCGAACCGGGCGAGTCCATCGAGCAGGCCGTGCGCCGCGAGGTGGCCGAGGAGGCGGGCGTCGTCGTCGGCGACGTCGAGTACGTCGCCAGCCAGCCCTGGCCCTTCCCCTCCAGCCTCATGCTCGGGTTCCTCGCCCGCGCCACCTCGGCCGAGATCCAGGTCGACGGCGAGGAGATCCACGAGGCCCGCTGGTTCTCCCGCGACGAGCTCCGCGCCGCCTTCGCCTCCGGCGAGGTCCTCCCGCCCACCGGCATCTCCATCGCCGCCCGCCTCGTCGAGCTCTGGTACGGCGAGCCGCTGCCGTAGGGCCGACGCGCCCCGAGCATGGGAAAGCCCCCGCCACGGCGGGGGCTTTCCCATGGGGGCCCGGGCGGGCCCTTCCGGCGGATCAGGCGCCGATCTTGGCCTTGACCTGGGCCAGCGAGGGGTTGGTCAGCGTCGAGCCGTCGGGGAACAGAACGGTCGGGACCGTCTGGTTGCCGTTGTTGGCCTTCTCCACGAAGGCGGCGGACTCGGGGTCCTGCTCGATGTTCACCTCGGTGTACGCGATCCCCTCACGGTCCATCTGGCTCTTGAGGCGGCGGCAGTAGCCGCACCAGGTGGTGCTGTACATCGTCACGGCGGACATCGGGACTCCTTCTGCAGACGAGCTGGGGGAGCGAGGCTCCGGTGGTAGAACGTGCGCCCCCGCCGTACCATTCCCGCCCCTCACACGCGCCCACGCCGGACCGTCACCGTGGTGATGGTATGACCGCAGGGCCTCGCCTGTGGACAACATTCCCGGTCGCCTCCGCGGACCTGGCAGCATGGCTGCGTGACAGCAGCAACGCACTCCCCTCTCTTCCCCCAGGTGCCGGAGACCGCCGACGCCGTGCTCGACGGGCTCGACCCGGAGCAGCGCGCGGTGGCCACGGCCCTGGGCGGGCCGGTGTGCGTCCTGGCGGGTGCCGGCACCGGCAAGACGCGCGCGATCACCCACCGGATCGCGTACGGCGTGCGGTCCGGGGTGTTCCAGCCCACGAGTGTGCTCGCCGTCACCTTCACCAACCGGGCGGCCGGCGAGATGCGCGGCCGGCTGCGCCAGCTGGGCGCGACGGGGGTGCAGGCCCGGACGTTCCACTCCGCGGCGCTGCGCCAGCTCCAGTACTTCTGGCCCAAGGCCGTGGGCGGCGAGCTGCCCCGGCTGGCCGAGCGCAAGGTGCAGATCGTCGCGGAGGCGGCGGCCCGCTGCCGGATCCGGCTGGACCGCAACGAGCTGCGGGACGTGACGTCGGAGATCGAATGGGCCAAGGTCACCCAGACCGTCCCCGAGGACTACCCCGCCGCCATCGCCAAGGCCGGCCGTGACGCCCCCCGCGACCCGGCGGAGACCGCCAAGATCTACGGCATCTACGAGCAGCTCAAACGCGAGCGCGGCGTGATCGACTTCGAGGACGTCCTGCTGCTCACCGTGGCCGTCCTCCAGGACCGGCCGGACATCGCCGAGACCGTCCGCCGCCAGTACCAGCACTTCGTGGTCGACGAGTACCAGGACGTCAGCCCCCTCCAGCAGCGCCTGCTGGAGCTGTGGCTGGGCGACCGGGACAGCCTGTGCGTGGTCGGCGACGCCAGCCAGACCATCTACTCCTTCACCGGCGCCACCCCGGACCACCTGCTGAACTTCCGCACCCGCCACCCGCGGGCCACGGTCGTCCGGCTCGTCCGCGACTACCGCTCCACGCCGCAGGTGGTGCACCTGGCCAACGGTCTGCTCGCCCAGGCCCGCGGCAAGGCCGCGGAGCACCGGCTGGAGCTCGTCTCCCAGCGCGAGAGCGGCCCCGAGCCCGGCTACGCCGAGTACGCCGACGAGCCGGCCGAGGCCGAAGGCGTCGCCCGCCGGATCCGCGACCTGATCGCCTCCGGGGTGCCCGCGAGCGAGATCGCGGTGCTGTACCGGATCAACGCCCAGTCCGAGGTCTACGAGCAGGCCCTCGCGGACGCGGGCGTCCCCTACCAGCTGCGGGGGGCCGAGCGGTTCTTCGAACGGCCCGAGGTGCGCGAGGCGCAGATCCTGCTGCGCGGCGCCGCGCGGGCGGGCGGTGGCACCGACCCGCAGCTGGCCGGCGCCGAGGATCTGCCCGCCCAGGTGCGGGCCGTGTTCTCGACCCGGGGCTGGACCGCCGAGCCGCCCGCCGGGACGGGCGCCGTCCGCGACCGCTGGGAATCGCTCGCCGCCCTGGTCCGGCTCGCCGAGGACTTCGCCGCCGCCCGCCCCGGCGCCACCCTCGCCGACCTCGTCACCGAGCTCCAGGAGCGGACCGAGGCCCAGCACGCCCCCACCGTCGAAGGTGTGACGCTCGCCTCACTCCACGCCGCCAAGGGGCTGGAGTGGGACGCCGTCTTCCTGGTCGGCCTCACCGAGGGCATGATGCCGATCACCTACGCCAAGACGGACGAGCAACTGGAGGAGGAGCGCCGCCTCCTCTACGTGGGCGTCACCCGGGCCCGTCGGCACCTGACACTGTCGTGGGCCCTCTCCCGGTCGCCCGGGGGCCGGCCCAACCGGCGTCCCAGCCGTTTCCTCAACGGCCTGCGGCCCGGCTCCCCGGCCCAGGGCCCGGGTGGCACGGGCTCCCCGTCCTCCCGCGGTCACGTCTCGTTCGGGGCCGGCTTCGAGGGCGGTGCCTTCGAGGGCGGCGGCCGGCCGGCCGCCGGTCAGCGCGGCGGCGGTCCGGCGCGGACGCGTCGGCCGGCGCGCTGCCGAGTCTGCGGCCGGACGCTGACGGACGCGGGGGAGATCAAGCTGCTGCGCTGCGAGGACTGCCCCAGCGAGCTGGACGAGGGGCTGCACGAGCGGCTGCGGGACTGGCGGGCCGAGCAGGCCCGGCGGCTCGGCCAGCCGGCCTTCTGCGTCTTCACCGACAAGACGCTGCTGGCCATCGCCGAGGCCGTGCCGGAAACCGAGGCGGAGCTCGCCGCCATCTCCGGTGTGGGAACGCGCAAGCTGGGACGGTTCGGAGCCGACGTCCTGGCCCTCTGTGCCGGTCGTGAGCCTGAGCGGTTCGAGGGCCCCGAGAAATCTCCGGAAAAATAGTTTGCGTGCGTGGACGGCCTACCCATAGCCTTCCGAGCAGGGAAGCAACGGGCCCTCGCGGGATCCGTTGGTTCCGTGCTGTACTGCTGTAACCAACCGAACATGACGGGCCCCGGCCCGTCCCGAGACGCCGAGAGGAGGCGAGACCAATGATCAGCTTCATCAGCAGCAACAAAATGACCGATCGCCCGGTCTTCGCCATGCGTCCGCTCGGTGTCGAGGCAGGCATCATCGCCGCGCCGTCGTTCGGTTCCGTCCGGGGCACCGGTCTGTCCCTTGCCAAGCTGCCGCTTTCCGAGTCGGCGCTGGGCAGTGAGCGACCGACCAAGGCGCCTGAGGTGGCGGAAGCGGCAGTAGTGGCACGAGTCCGTGCCTTTGCGGCGGAGACCAACGGCGCCGGTTCCCGGGCCAAGCAGTACCAGCACCACACGATGTGGGCCTTCCGTGGGCTCGAACCCTGGAGAGATCCAGCCTGATCGGCAGATCAGGTCGGCACCTTCCAGGGCCGCGGAACCCACACCGGGATCCGCGGCCCTTTTGTTTGCCCCCCGCCAGGGGGACCCAGCCCGGCCACCAGCCGGAAACAACACAGACGAGGAACACACACCGTGCACATCAAGGCACACACCCCGTCAGTAGCCACCGACCTGATCCCCCCGCCCGCTCCCACGGAGGACTCCTTGACCCCCCTCGCTCCCCTCACCGCGCTCACCGACCTCGACGACGCGATCGAGAACCTCGGCACCCCCGTGCCGTGCCGCACCTACGACCCCGAGGTCTTCTTCGCCGAGTCCCCGGCCGACGTCGAGTACGCCAAGTCGCTCTGCCAGACCTGCCCGCTGCGTGAGGCCTGCCTCGCCGGGGCGAAGGACCGCCGCGAGCCGTGGGGTGTCTGGGGCGGCGAGCTCTTCGTCCAGGGCGTCGTCGTCGCCCGCAAGCGTCCCCGTGGTCGCCCGCGCAAGAACCCGGTCGCCGCATGAACCTCCACGGCACCATCGACCGCCCCGTGACGCACGACCCCAAGAAGCAGGACCCGACGATGCAGCGCCCGTCCCCCGAGCCGGCCGGCTCCGCCCTCTCCGTCCGTGATACCTCCGGCGCGATCGTCTCGCGTCAGAACAGGAACCTCGAAATGCAACTCATCCCAGAAATCCTGGCCCGCGCGCATATGCACGAGCGCCTCCGCGAGGCCGAGTCGGAACGCAGGGCCGTCCGGCTCGCCGCCGCCCGCCGGATGCAGCGCCGCGCCGAGCGCGCCTCGCTGCGTGCCCGCAGGGCCTTGGCCATGGCCGTCATGCAGTAGGCGGCCGGACAACGCTTGGTGAATCGAGGGGCCGGTCCGAACGGACCGGCCCCTCGGTGCGTCGGGGTGCGTCGGCCGTTCACCGGCCGTTCACGGGGATATCGTCGGGGAGTGGACCAGAAGACGCCTGACGCAGCGCAGTTGGACCCCGACCAGCCCGGCCCGATCACGTGTGCCCGTTGCGGCACTACCGCCGACGGCCCCCCGCCGACCTGGATCTGTTCCGTGGAGAACGGCACCCGCCGCTATTTCTGCGACGACTGTGCCCGGGCCAACATCAGGGCGATCGAGGGCCGCCTCGACTCCTCCTGGTGGTGACCGCCGGTCAGGCGGGGGTCTCCTCCTGGCTCCGGCTCTCGGCCGCGAACCCCGGAACCCACGCCTCCATCTCGTCCCGCAGCCGCACGGTCGCGCCCAGTTGGCAGAGCACCCCTATGGTGCTGGTGGTGACCCGGTGGATCAGCAGGTACGACGGCGGCAGGTTGAGCTGACGGGCCAACTGATAGGCGGGGGAGCGCGGGTCGGCGATCCGCGTCGCCTGCGCGCGCATCCAGTCGCGCGTGAAGGTGAACTCGTCCACCCGCGCCGGCTCGATGATCGGCAGCAGATAGTCGAGCACCGCGCCCGGGTCGAGATCGATCCCCGGCTTGACGAACCCCTCGTCCCGCAGCAGCTCGTGGACCGCCTCCGCGTCACCCTCCAGCGTCAGCCGCAGCGCCGTACCGATCTCCGGCGGCAGCCCCTGAGGCAGCCGGTCCACCGTGCCGAAGTCCAGCACGCCCAGCCGCCACTTGCCGGGCGGCCCGTCGGGCGCGTCCCCGGTCAGCAGCCGGAAGTTCCCCGGATGCGGATCGGCGTGCAGCAGACCGGTGCGGGCCGCCCCGGAGAACAGGAAGCGCGCCAGCAACTGCCCGGCCCGGTCGCGCTGCTCCGGAGTGCCGTCCGCTATCACCTCGGACAACGGCACCCCCTCCAGCCACTCCGTCACCAGCACTTGGTCGGTGTGGTGCACCACGTCCGGGACGACGACGTCCGCGTCGCCGGCGAACTCCCGGGCGTGGGCGGCCTGGGCGCGCGCCTCCAGCCCGTAGTCCAGCTCCTCGGACACCCGGTCCCGCAACTCGGTGATCAGAGGCTTGATGTCCATGCCGGGGACCAGCGGCCCCAGCAGCCGGGCGAACCGGCCCAGTTGGGTGAGATCGGACAGCAGCGCCTCCCCGGCGCCCGGATACTGCACCTTGACCGCGACCTCACGCCCGTCGTGCCAGACCGCCCGGTGCACCTGCCCGATCGACGCCGCCGCGGCCGGCTTGTCGTCGAACTCCTCGAACAGATCCCGCCAGTCCTTGCCCAGCCGCTCCGCCAAGGCGGCGTGCACCGACTTCACCGGCATCGGGGGCGCGGCTTCCTGAAGCTTGGTCAGCGCCGCCCGGTAGGGGCCCGCCACCTGCTCGGGAAGGGCCGATTCGAAGACGGACAACGCCTGCCCGAGCTTCATCGCCCCACCCTTGAGCTGGCCCAGCGTGGCGAACAACTGCTCGGCCGTGCGCTGCTGCAACTCCGCGGCGATCATCTCCGCCGGCCGTCCCCCGATGCGTTTGCCGAGTCCGAGCGCGGTGCGTCCGGCGAACCCCAAGGGCAGCGCGGCCAACTTGGCGGTACGAGCGACCGCCTTGCGCGGTAGATCAGACATGCGCCCCTCCAACTAGCTGAACGGCCACGCCGCGGACGGCGGTTACCCGGGCATTGTCCCGCGCGGGGCCCCCGCCGCCCCGGCACGCCCCCGCTCGGGGGAGCGCGCCGCGCCGCACGGACACCGCGGATGCGGCTCGACCGGACGCGAGGACCAGTCCGGACCCGGCAGAGCCAGCTCCAGGCGCACCCCCGTACCCGTCGCGGACCCGCCGCCGTCGAGGAACGCGAGCGCCCACGACACGGCCAGCCCCGCCACGACCGTGGCCAGTGCCATGTCGCATGACGGTACCTCCGTCCGTCGGCCGGACTTCCACTGGGCGACCATCCGGGGCCAGGCGGCGTCCCGCTCCGCGCGCTCCAGCCCCAGGCACTCCGCACACCCCGACCGGCCCGGCAGCACCAAGGGGCCGACCACCCCCGTGGCCTCCGCCACCCCCGCGTACAGATGAGGCGTCCCCGCGGCCATCGTCTCGCGCGCCCCCGCCGGATCGGGCGCCCACACGGCCACCCCGTCCCTCGGCGCGAACACCGTGAGAGCCAGCGGCGGG
>NZ_JBPQTX010000105.1:0-21367 GCF_051386555.1 Streptomyces sp. URMC 126 | reverse complement strand
TGTGTATAAGAGACAGCCACCTGGACCGTCACCAACCCCCCGTCCACCACCAGATCCTGACCGTTGACATACGAAGCCTCCCCCGACGCCAGGAAGGCGACAGCGTCGGCGACCTCCTCCGCCGCCCCGACGCGCCCCGCGGCCACCCGCCCCACCACGGCCTCCTCCTCCGCGGAGGACACCGCCGCCCGGTACATGTCCGTCTCGATGTAACCGGGGCTCACCGAGTTCACGCGAATGCGCCGCGGCGCGAGATCAGCGGCAAGGGTCCGCGTCAGGCTCCGCACGGCCGCCTTCGTAGCGGAGTACAGGGACGCCGCGGGCAGCCCCCGATGCGCGGTCCAGGAGGCGTTGATGACGACGGCGCCGCCGTCGGCCAGCAGGGGCAGGGTCCGCTGGACGGTGAAGTAGACCCCCTTGAGGTTGGTGCCGACGACCCGGTCGAACTCGGCCTCGCTCACCTCGCCGATGGGCGCGAACGAGGCGACGCCGGCATTGGCGAAGACCACGTCCAGCCGCCCGTACCGCTCGCGGACGGCCGCGGCCAGAGCGTCCGCGTCGGCGACGCGCGACACGTCACCCCGTACCGCGTGGACGCGCTCCGGGCCGCCGAGCTCGCCGACCGCGGCGTCGAGCCGGGCCCCGTCACGGCCGGTGATGACCACGTGGGCACCCTCGGAGAGCAGCCGGCGGGCGGCGGCGAGGCCCATGCCGCGGGCACCACCGGTGACGAGGGCGATCTTGCCGTCGAAACGGAGAGACTTGTCGTCGAAACGGAAAGGAATGGGGGAAGCGGTGCTGGTCATGGACGTCAGCCTGTCGCCCGGCGCTCACCCCTGACAGTGCTCACTCATCCTGGGTCCACCACTACCCCCGCCACCAGCCGCTCCAACCGCTCCGCCGTCCCGCTCCCCGGCCGCGGATTCTGGAGCTCCACGTGCAGACCGGGCCGGTCCGGCAGGGACAGCGTGGTCGTGTCGAAGACCAGCTCCCCCGCCTCCGGATGGCACACCGCCTTCACCACCTGAGCCGTCACCCCGACGTCGTGCCGCGCCCACAGCGCGGCGAACTCCGGGCTCGCCGCGCACAGCCCGTCGGCTATCCGGTCGAACCCGGGATCTCCGGGATGCCGCGCCGCGGCGGCGCGGAAGGCGGCGACCACCCCGGGAGCGACGGCCTCCCACCGCACGTGCAGCGCCCGGTAGCGGTCGTTGGTGAAGAACGCGACCAGGCAGTTGCGGTCGGCGTCGGTGTAGCCGAACACCGCCCGGGCCGCGTCGTTGACGGCCACGAAGTTCTCGTAGCGGTCCAGCAGCACGGCCGGCCGGGGCGACCAGGCCTCGATCAGCCGCCGGAGCTCGGGCGTGGCCTCGGGACGGGGGACGCCGGCCCGAGGCGGCGGATTGAGCCCGGTCAGCAGGTAGAGGTGCTCGCGCTCCGGCTCGTCCAGCCGCAGCGCGCGGGCTATCGCGTCCAGGACGTCGGAGGAGACGTTGATGGACCGCCCCTGTTCGAGCCACGTGTACCAGGAGACGCCCACCCCGGCCAGCAGCGCGACCTCCTCGCGCCGCAGCCCGGGCGTACGGCGCCGGGCCGCCGGGGGCAGCCCCACGTCCTCGGGGGCGAGGCGGGCCCGGCGGCTGCGCAGGAAGCCGCGCAGGCGCTCGCGGCGACCGGAGACGGAAGGCGTGTCGGTGGCCATGCACTCACCGTAACTGACGGGTGTGACAACGCCCTTCGGGACGGCCCCCGCTCAGGCGCCCACCTTCCGCAGGAACTCGTCCACGTTCCCGAGCATGCGCGCCACCTGCTCGTCCACGCTCAACGACTCCTTGTACCGGGGCCCGCTGAACTCCGGCACCTTCTTGCCGCGCACATACAGCGGGCAGGCCAGATCGGCGCACATATAGGCGCCTACCGTGTTGCCGTCGCGCCCGGAAGCGCCGACCTTGCGCGCCGCGAGCAGCGAGACGCCGGAGCCGGGGTGGCCGGTCAGGCAGAACGAGCAGATGGTCGTCTTGGCGAGGCTGCGCGGACCGCCCTGGGGAACCCTCAGCGTGATGCCCTGGGGCTTGCCGTCGCGGACGACGACGAGGTAGCCGCGGTCGGGGGCGCCGGGATCGCGCCAGCCCAGGAAGTCCAGATCCGCCCAGGGGAGTTCGGCCAGTCCCCGGGGCAGGCTGATCCTGCGGGCCTCACCTTTCGAGCAATTGATGAAAGAGGCTCGTATCTCGTTCTCGCCAAGTGGTTCCATGGGGCGAGAAGTTAACAGTGTGCCCGTTGTGACGTCATGCGAATTTCGTTCGTCCCGTTCCGCTTCCTGTCCGCTCCCTCACCCGTGACGCGAAGAGGTCTCATCCCGTGAAACTCGCAGTGGTCGGCGGAGGCTCGACCTACACCCCCGAACTCGTCGACGGCTTCGCCCGGTTGCGGGCGGTCCTCCCGGTCGACGAGCTCGTGCTGATCGATCCGGCGGCGGACCGGCTGGAGCCGGTCGGCGGCCTCGCCCGCCGCATCTTCGCGCGCCAGGGACATCCCGGCCGCGTCACCTGGACCACCGACCTGGACGCCGGCGTCGACGGCGCCGCGGCCGTCCTCCTGCAACTGCGCGTCGGCGGACAGGCCGCCCGGGCGCAGGACGAGACCTGGCCGCTGGAGTGCGGCTGCGTCGGCCAGGAGACCACCGGCGCCGGGGGCCTGGCCAAGGCGCTGCGGACGGTCCCGGTCGTGCTGGACATCGCCGAACGGGTCCGGCGGCGCAGCCCGGACGCCTGGATCGTGGACTTCACCAACCCGGTCGGCATCGTCACCCGGGCCCTGCTCACCGCCGGCCACCGGGCGGTGGGGCTGTGCAACGTGGCCGTCGGATTCCAGCGGAAGTTCGCCGCCCTGCTCGGCGTCACCCCGCAGGAAGTCACCCTCGGCCACGTGGGCCTCAACCACCTCACCTGGGAGCGCGAGGTGCGCGTCGGGGGCGTGGACGTCCTGCCCAGGCTGCTCGCCGAACACGGCGACGCCATCGCCGCCGACCTGCGCCTGCCACGCGAACTGCCCGCCCGGCTGGGCGCCGTCCCCTCCTACTACCTGCGGTACTTCTACCGGCACGACGAGGTCGTGGAGGAGCTGCGCACCAAGCCGTCACGGGCCAAGGAAGTGGCCGCGATGGAACGCGAGCTGCTGGAGATGTACCGGAATCCCGCGCTCGACGAGAAACCGGCGCTGCTGGCCAAGCGCGGGGGCGCCTACTACTCGGAAGCGGCCGTCGCCCTCACCTCGGCACTGCTCCGGGACACCGGCGAGGTGCAGGTGGTCAACACCCTGAACAACGGCACGCTGCCGTTCCTGCCGGACGACGCGGTGATCGAGGTCCCGGCGGCGGTCGACGCCCACGGCGCGCACCCGCTTCCCGTACGCCCCCTGGAGCCTCTCTTCTCCGGCCTGGTCGCGGGCGTCACGGCGTACGAGCACCTGGCCCTGCGCGCGGCCCTGGAGGGCGGCCGGGACCGGGTGTTCCAGGCGCTGCTGGCCCACCCGCTGATCGGCCAGGACGAGACCGCGGACCGGCTGACGGACGCCCTGATCGCGCACAACCGCCATCACCTGGCGTGGGCGTGACGGGAGCGGCGAGGGAGGCGGGCGTGATGGAGGGGGAAGAAACGGCGCGTACGGGCACGGGCGCGGGCCCGGACCCGGGTGAGGGCGCGCGTCCCGGCGGACGCTCCCCTACGCACGACAGCACGCCTCACGGCACGCCCGGCAGCCCGGGCGCGGACGACGGCGCGCGCGGCGGCGGGGGTCCGGGCGCCGGGCAGCGCCCCCGTACGGCACTGGCGGTGGACGCGGGCAACAGCAAGACGGACGTGGCGCTGGTGGACACCGCCGGCCGGGTACTGGGCACGGCGCGCGGTGGAGGGTTCCGGCCGCACGCCGACGGGGTGACGGCGGCAGTGGCCGGCCTCGCGGAACTCGTCGTGGCGGCGGGCGTAGACGCGGGCGCGCCCCCGGTGGACCACGTCCAGGCCTGCCTCGCCAACGCGGACCTCCCGGTGGAGGAGGAACGGCTGGCCGCCGAGATCGAGCGGTACGGCTGGGGCCGGACGGTCACCGTCGTCAATGACACCTTCGCCCTGCTGCGGGCCGGACTGCCGGACGGCGCCGCGCCCGAGGGCGTCGCCGTGGTGTGCGGGGCGGGCATCAACTGCGCCGGGCTGACGCCGGACGGCCGTACCGCCCGGTTCCCGTCCCTCGGCAGGATCTCCGGCGACTGGGGCGGTGGGGGTCACCTGTCGGGCGAGGCCCTGTGGTGGGCGGCCCGCGCCGCCGACGGCCGGGGCGAGCCCAGCGAGTTGGCCACCGCCCTGCCCGCGCACTTCGGGCTGCCGGGCATGCCGGAACTGATCGAGGCGCTGCACCTGGGCGTCGTCGAACGGGCGCGCAGGCACGAGTTGGTCCCGGTCCTCTTCGCCGTCGCGGCGGCGGGCGACGCGGTCGCCCGGGCGATCGTCGCCCGCCAGGCCGAGGAGGTCGTGATCATGGCGCGTACGGCGCTCGGCCGGCTGGACCTGTTGGGCGAGCGGGTGCCCGTCGTGCTCGGCGGCAGCGTCCTGGCGGCCCGCCACCCGCTCCTCCACGACGACGTGATCCGCGGACTGGCGGCCTCCGCCCCCTGGGCCGAGCCGGTGGTGGTCACGGCCCCACCGGTCCTCGGCGCGGCCCTGCTCGCCCTGGACCGACTGGGCGCGGAGGCGGCGGGGTACGCGGCGCTGCGGGCCCGGTGGGCGTAGGGCGAGGACGGGCACGCGGGCCGGCCAGCGGCGGAAGGCCGGCATCGCGACCCGGGCCAGGCGGAAGCCGGTCAGGCACGGCCGAGCCGAAAGCGAACGGCCGCACAGCCGGCCGGCGCGGAACCGGCGGGTGCCGAATCGGCAGGCGTACAGGGAACCGAGACGGGGCGGTCGCAAGGCGCCGGCAAGCCCGTCCGCCCCACCCCCCTGGAGCGCCGACGTCGGCCCCCGTCCCGTCCGGCCCGCCCGCCCGGTGCGGAACCGGGCGGCACCCGCGTCGCGTGAACACCTGCACAGAAGACCGGCCGGCGGCACCCGCAGGGGATCGCGATCCGAACAAGATCGCGAAGTGGTGGTGTCTTTGTCAGTCCCTGCCGCCATACTTCTGGCCAGGTGCCCCGTCCCGTCGCGCGCCCGGCGGTGACGGGTACCACCGGCGACCAAGGGGGAGGTCTCGTGTCACAACCGCTCAGGACAGCCGCGCCACCGGGACCGGGAACGGGCCCGGGGCCGAGGGGGGTTCCGGCCCGCGGGTCGGAACGCGCCGCCTGGCGCGCGCAGTTCGCCCGGATGCGGACGGCCGCGACGCGCACGGAGCCGGGCAGACTCCGGGTGATCGGAGCCGTACTGGCCGCGGTGCTGGTCCTCTTCGGCGCGGTCACCGCCTGGCAGGTCACCGACCGGTCCAGGGCGGCCGACGCGGTCGTGGAACGCAGCGAGCCGCTGAGCGCCGCGGCGGCGGACATCTACGCCTCGCTGGCGGACGCGGACACCACCGCCGCCACCGGTTTCCTCGCCGGCTCCCAGGAGACCCGCGCGGTCCGGCAGCGGTACGAGAAGGACATCGCCACCGCCTCCCGGCTGCTGGTCAAGGCGGCGGCCAACACCGGCGGTTCCCCCGCCGAGCGCCGGCAGATAGCGACGCTGAACGAGCGGCTGCCCGTGTACACCGGCCTGGTCGAGCAGGCCCGGGCGGACAACCGGCAGGGCCTCCCGCTGGGCGGCGCCTACCTGCGCTACGCCAGCGACCGCATGCGCGAGGACCTGCTGCCCGCCGCCCGCCGGCTGTACGAGGCGGAGCGGGACCGGCTGGAGGCGGACTACTCCGACGCCGAGGAACCGCCCTGGGCCGCGATAGCCGTGGGCCTCCTCGCGCTCGGCGCGCTGGGCTGGGCGCAGCGCCGCGCGTACCTGCGGACGAACCGGGTGTTCGACCGCGGACTGCTCGGCGCGACGGCGGCCACCCTGGTGGTGCTGGTGTGGCTGGGGGTGGGCCACGGCCTGGCCCGGGCGGAGTTGCGGGACTCGTACGACCACGGCGCCAAGTCCCTCCAGGTGATCGGCACGGCCCGGATCAGCGCGCTCCAGGCGCACGGCGCCGAGAGCCTGTCGCTGGTGGCGCGCGGCGCCGTCCTCACGGGCGACGGCAAGGACGCCTACGAGGAGGGCTACGGGCGGGAGATGAGCGACCTCTTCGGCGGCACGGGTGACGCCCCGGCCGCCGGGAGCCTGCTGGACCGGGCGAGGACCCTGGCCGACGGCGCGGAAGGCCGCGCCCCGGTGACGGAGGCGATCGACGGGGTGCGCGAATGGCGGCGGCGGCACGGCGCGGCCCGCGCGGCGGACGTCGCCGGCGACTACGACAAGGCGCTGCCGCAGGTCATCGGCGAACGCAACAGCACGGGCGAGTCGTTCGACCGGGTGGACACCGCCCTGCGGAAGGCGCTCGACCACGAGAAGGACGACTTCCGGCGGGCCTCCGACGACGGACGCGACGCCCTGACCGGGCTGGCGGCGGGCGCCGGCGTCCTCGCCGTGCTGGGCGCGGCCGCCGTGGTGACGGGCATCGGCCGCAGGCTCTCGGAGTACCGATGAACGGGACGGCGCGGGCCTCGGGGCCGGCGGAGAAACCAGGGGCGCCAGGAACGGCGGGGACCCCGGGGCCGGCGGAGAAACCAGAAGCACCAGGGCCGACGGAGAAACCAGGGGCAGCGCGGACATCGGCGGTCGGCGGGACGACGGGAACGTCCGGGGCCGACGGGACGGCGAAGGTGAACGGGGGAGGGACCATGCGCGGTCGACACATCGGAAGGGCCCGGCCGGGCCGGACCGCCCGGGCGGTGTTCGGGGCCACGGTGGCCATGCTGGTGACGTGCGCCCTGGCCGCGGTCGCGGCGCTGCTCCTCCCCGGCGCCGGACCGGGCCGGGCGGGCGGCCGGAGCGCGACGGCGGCGACGGCAGCGACGACGGCGAGGGACGCGCGCCCGGCCGCGGCGGCGCGCGCCGCGGACTGCGCCGACCCCGAGGCCAGCCTGCGCCCGTCCACGGCCGACGGCCCGGCCGTGCGCAGGATCAAGGAGCGCGGCCGGCTGATCGCCGGCGTCGACCAGAACAGCTACCGCTGGGGTTATCGCGACCCGGCCACGGGCAAGCTCGACGGCTTCGACATCGCCCTGGTCCGGGCCGTCGCCAAGGCGATCCTGGGCGATCCGGGCAAGGTGACGTTCCTGGCCATCCCCACCAATCAGCGCATTCCCGCCCTCAAGTCGGGCAAGGTGGATATCGTCGCCCGTACGATGAGCATCAGCTGCGACAGGATCAGGGAAGTTGCCTTCTCCACGGCCTATTTCCAGGCCGGGCAGCAACTTCTGGTGCCCAAGGGGTCGCCGGTCACCGGCATCGACGACGGCTCCCTGACCGGGCGGAAGGTCTGCGCCGCCGCCGGTTCCACGGCCGAGTCCGAGCTGGCGAAGCGGGCGGCGTCCGCGAACGTGACCAAGGTCCCGAACCAACTCGACTGCCTGGTACGGCTCCAGCTCGGCCAGGTCGACGCCATCCTCACCGACAACGCGCTGGGCGCCGGACAGGCGGCCCAGGACCCGTCCGTGGTACTCGTCGGCAAACCGTTCACCACCGAGTACTACGGCGTGGCGATGAACCGCGGGGACGAGGACCTGGTACGCCGGGTCAACGCGGTGCTGGACGACTACCGCGCCGGCGGCGCGTCGAGCCCCTGGATGCAGGCCTACCGCCAGTGGCTGGCGCGCGCGGACCTCGGCATCACGGCGCCCCCGGAGCCCAAGTACCGGGACTGACGGGCGCCGGCGCCGCCCCGGGGGCATCCGCGCGCCCGGCGGACGGCAGACCCCGGACGGCCCGCCGCCGCACACGGAGGGAAGGAACGCCGGGGTGAAATACGGGAGAACACCACAACAAAAGACGCCGGAAGACGACGACAGACGCCGGAAAGCGGGGGAAAGCGAAACCTGAGGGGCAACAAACGGAAGAGGGCGGAAGCGGGGAACGGAGCGGACGGAACGCAGCACCGGGAGACCGACCGACGGGCTCCCGGCACAGCACCGGTACGAAGCGGCGCGGGCCGCGGACAGGAGAGGGGACCGATGGCGGTCGCGGGGCCCACCGGGCCGGTCTTGAGCCGCGAGGAAGTCGACCGCGCGCTGGCGCGGCTCGGCGCGGAGCACGAGGCCGTCGAGTCCTCCCTGCTCGCCCTGCAGGACCACGCCGGCCGCCGGCTGCTGGAGGGCGCCGAGCTGTCCGGCGTCACCAAAGCCCGCTGGGCGGTCGCCGAACAGCTCGTCAACCGGCTCTGGACGTACTTCGACGCCTACACCCAGGCCCTCACCCGCGCCCGCGAGCTGCGCTCCCGCCGCCGCTGGCCGCATCAGAGCGAGCTGTCGGAACTCACCGACCTGCTGCGCGGCCCCCGGATCACCCTGCCGGGCGGCGACCCCGCCGCCGGGCTGACCACGCTCGGCGGCGCGGCGAAGCTCAGCGAGCGGCTGACCCTCGAAGAGCTCGTCGACCGGATGAACGGCTGGTACGCCCAGGCCCTGGACGTGGTCGTGGTCGCCGACGCCGTCTGGTCCGCGCTCCCCGCCCGGATCGACCTGCTCGCCGCCGAGCTCCGGCGCACCCGCTCGTTGGCCCACTCGGTCGGCGTCCGCCCCGGCGAACACCCCTCGGGGGACGACCTGGAGGAGATCACCCGCGAGCTGACCGCCCTCCGCGCCGAGGTGATATCCGATCCCCTGGCCTTCTGGACCGGCGCCTCCCCCAGCTCCGCGCCGGGCGGCGGCCGTACCGACACCACCCGCTACGACCGCGCCGCCCGCGCCCTGGAGGACGTCCGGCGGGAGATCGAGGCGGTACTGACGGTCCGGCAGGACGCCGAGCAGCGGCTGATGCGCGTACGGGACGTCCTCTCCCGGGCGGACCGCACCCTGGAGGAGGCCCGGCAGGCCCGCGTCGAGGTGCTGTCCAAGATCGCCGCCTCGGAGGTCCCGGCCGTCTCCGGCCCGCCGACCGCCCTCTACGAGCAGTTGTCCGCCGCCGCCGAACACCGCAGACGCGCCCGCTGGCACCGGCTCTCGCCGCTCCTGGAGAGCCTGGAGCAACGCGCCGAGGAAGAGCTGCTGCGCGCCCGCGCCTCGCTGACCGCGGTCACCGCGCCGCTGGCCGTCCGGGCCGAACTGCGCGGCCGGCTGGACGCCTACCGGGCCAAGGCCGGCCGCCACGGCCTGGCGGAGGATCCGTACCTCGGCGAGCGGTACGACACCGCCCGCCGCATGCTCTGGACCGCCCCCTGCGACCTGGTGGCCGCCGAACAGGCCGTCCTGCGCTACCAGCAGGCGGTCGCCGGTTCCCTGGCCCCGCCGGGCAACGGAAGCCCGGGCCACAGCGTCCACGACCACAGGGGGGAAAGATGAACGGAGACAACGGCACCGACGCCTGCCGGCGGCCGGGCTGCGGCGGCACCTACGAGGACGTCGGCGGCGGCGAGAGGTACTGCGACACCTGCGGCCTCGCGCCGGTCGTCCCGTCCGCGGGGACGCTCTCCTCGCCGCCCACCGGCATCGTCGCCGGCGGCACGGGCGGCGGCACGGGATCACGAGGGTCGACGAGATCCAAAGGAACACCGGGCTCAGCGGGATCCGCCCGCTCGTCCCACTCCTCCCGCTCCTCCCGTTCGGCGCGCTCCACGCCGTCCCGCCGGTCCGTCTCGGGCCGGCTCTCGCGCTCCACGCTGGGCGGCGGAAGCGCGGCGTCCCGCTCGGTGTCCGTCCGCAGCTCACGCTCCGGAACCGCCGCCTCCGCCCGGAACCGCCTCGGGGCCGGCCTCATCAGCATGCCGGGCGTGCCGCGCCCCGACCCCCGCACGGCCGTCCTGGCCGACCCGGAGGTGCCCGAGCGCAAGCGGTTCTGCAGCAAGAGCGACTGCGGCGAGCCGGTGGGCCGCTCGCGCGGCGACCGCCCCGGCCGGACCGAGGGGTTCTGCACCAAGTGCGGCCACCCCTACTCGTTCGTCCCCAAGCTGCGCGCCGGCGACGTGGTGCACGGCCAGTACGAGGTGGCGGGCTGCCTGGCCCACGGCGGTCTGGGCTGGATCTACCTGGCCATGGACCGCGCGGTCTCCGACCGGTGGGTCGTCCTCAAGGGCCTGCTCGACACCGGCGACGAGGACGCGCTCGCCGTCGCCCTGGCCGAGCGGCGCTTCCTCGCCGAGATCGAGCACGCCAACATCGTCCGCATCTACAACTTCGTCGAGCACCTCGACCAGCGCACCGGCAGTCTCGACGGCTACATCGTCATGGAGTACGTCGGCGGCAAGTCCCTCAAGGACATCGCCAACGAGCGCCGGCTGCCCGACGGCCGGCGCGACCCGCTCCCCGTCGAACAGGCCTGCGCCTACGGCATCGAGGCCTTGGAGGCGCTCGGCCACCTGCACAGCCGCAACCTGCTCTACTGCGACTTCAAGGTCGACAACGCGATACAGCAGCAGGACCAGCTCAAGCTGATCGACATGGGCGCGGTCCGGCGGATGGACGACGACGAGAGCGCCATCTACGGCACGGTCGGCTACCAGGCGCCCGAGGTCGCCGAGGTCGGCCCGTCCGTCGCCTCCGACCTGTACACGGTGGCCCGCACCCTCGCCGTCCTGACCTTCGACTTCCAGGGCTACACCAACGTCTTCGTCGACAGCCTGCCCGACCCGGACAACATCGAGGTCTTCAGCCGGTACGAGTCGTTCTACCGGCTGCTGGTGCGCGCCACGGACCCCGACCCGGCCCGCCGGTTCTCCTCGGCCGCCGAGATGGCCGACCAGCTCACGGGCGTCCTGCGGGAGGTCGTGTCGCTCCAGACGGGCACCCCGCGCCCGGCCCTGTCCACGCTGTTCGGGCCGGAGCCGCGGGTGGTGGACACCGTCCTGTTCGAGGACGAGGGCCGGGATCCGTCGGTGCTCGGCGCCCGCGCCTCCCGCTCCGTCCTGTCCCGGGCCCCCCGCCCGGCGGCCCCGCTCGCCGCCGCGCCGCCGCCCGGACCGCCCGCCCTCGCACCGCTCGACGTGCCGGCCGCCGCGTTCGCGCTGCCCGTCCCGATGACCGACCCGGCCGACCCCAACGCCGGCTTCCTCGCCGGCCTGCTCTCCGCGCGGCCCGCCGAGACGTACGCCGCCCTCCAGGCCGCCCCCGTCAACTCCCTGGAGCTGCGGCTGCGCCGCTTCCGCGCGCAACTGGAGCTCGGCGAGCTCGTGCACGCCGGGAAGGCGATGGCGTCCCTGGAGTCGGAGTACCCCGACGACTGGCGGATCGTCTGGTACCGCGGCCTGTACGCGCTGGTGACCGGCGACAAGGAGACCGCCGCGCTCTCCTTCGACGCCGTCTACGACGCGTTCCCCGGCGAGCCGGCCCCCAAGCTGGCCCTCGGCGTCTGCGCGGAGGTGCTGGGCCAGCTCGACAACGCGGCCGAGTACTACCGTCTGGTGTGGAGCACCGACCCCGGCTTCGTCAGCGCCGCCTTCGGGCTGGCGCGGGTGCGGCTGGCGGCCGGTGACCGTACGGGCGCGGTGGAGGTGCTGGAGTCCGTGCCGGAATCGTCCATCCACTTCACGGCGGCCCGGGTCGCGGCGGTCCGCGCCCGGCTGCGCCGGCGGTCACCGCACGAGCACCTGCTCGACGACCTGACGGCCGCCGCCGCGCAGGTCGAGCGGCTGGCCGAGGTCGGCCTGGACCCGGAGCGCCGCGAGCTGCTGGCCACCGAGGTGCTGGGCACCGCCCTGGACTGGGTGCTGTCCGGCCGCGCGGGCGCGCCGGTCGCGGACGGCCGGCAGACCGTCCTGCTCGGCTCCGGCACGGACGAACGGAGCCTGCGCTTCGGGCTGGAAGGCTCGTACCGCGTGCTCGCACGCCTCGCCCGGGACGGCGGGGAACGGATCGAACTGGTGGAACGGGCCAACCGCTTCCGCCCCAGGACATGGGTGTGATCGATGTCGCAACTGCCGCAATCCGCACAGCTGACGGCCTGTCCCGTCTGCCATGAGCCGCTGGACCCCGCCGACAACTTCTGCGGCGGCTGCGGCGCGGACCTCGCGGCGGCGGCCTCGGCGGCGGTCTCCCCCGGCGGTACGGCCGGGGAGCCCCGGCGGGCCGTCCGCTACCGCGAGTCCGGCGACCACCGGCCGGCCGCGCCCGGGGCACCGGCCGTCCCCGGCCAGGCCGGACTCCCGCCGGCCGGCGTGTCCGGGGCGCCCGGGGCGCCCGGGGCGCCCGGGGCGCCGTGGGCTTCCGGCACGACAGGGACGACGGACGCGACAGGCGCGACAGGCGCGACGGACCGCCGGCGCGTCTGCGGGGCCTGCCGGTCCGGCATGATCGACGACGACGGGTACTGCGAGCACTGCGGGCATGCACAGCCGCGCGAACGGGATCACATGGAGCACGAGACGCCGGGCGTCGCCGCGGTCAGCGACCGCGGCCTGCGCCACCACCGCAACGAGGACGCCTTCGCGGTGTCCACCACCGCCCAGCCCGACGGCAGCCCGGCCGTGCTCGCCGTCGTCTGCGACGGCGTGTCCTCCGCCGCCCGCTCCGACGAGGCGTCGACCGCCGCGAGCGCCGGCGCCCTGGCCTCCCTGGAGGCGGCCGTAGCGGCGGGCACCCCGCCGCGGGAGGCCACCCACCAGGCCATCCTGGACGCGGCGCGGGCCGTCGACGCCCTCGCGGAGACCGGCCGCCGCCCCCGCGAGCACCGGCACCACCAGCAGGAGAACGCCCCGGCCTGCACCATCGTCAGCGCCGTCATCACCGGCGAGCTGCTGACCGTCGGCTGGGTCGGCGACAGCCGGGCCTACTGGGTCCCCGACGACCGCGCCGCCCAGCCCGCCCGGCTCACCGAGGACGACTCCTGGGCCGCCCAGATGGTGGCGGCCGGCCTGCTGTCGGAGGCGGAGGCGTACGCGGACGAGCGCGCCCACGCCATCACCGGCTGGCTGGGCGCGGACGCCTACGAGGTGGAGCCGCACACCGCCGCCTTCCAGCCGGACCGCCCGGGCGTCGTCGTCGTCTGCACCGACGGCCTGTGGAACTACGCGGAGACCGCCGAGCGGATGGCCGCCGTCGTCCCCTCCGACGCCCGCGAGCGGCCCCTGGAGACCGCGCGCCGGCTCGTCGGTTACGCCCTTGACGGCGGGGGCCACGACAACGTAACCGTTGCGGTACTGCCGTTCCCCGCCCGCCCGGCGGGCCCGGGGACGGCCTGACGCCCGAGCGTCACGGGGGGAACCGCACGCCGGTGCCGGGGGAGGCGCCGCGCGCGTCCGTCCGTCCGTCGGTCGCCATGTGACCAGGTGAGTGCGAAGGAGCGGATCGGATGTCGAACTTGTCCAAGCCGGACGTGCCGCGTTTCTCGGTCGACGTGTACCAGAACGAGTACCTGCCCGAGGGCGGGCGCGAGGTGAACGCGATCGTCACCGTGACGTCCACCGGAGGCGGACCGGCCACCGGCCCGTCCGCCGCGTCGGCGCCGGACACCGCCGTGGTGATCATGGTGGACTGCTCCGGCTCGATGGACTACCCGCCGGCCAAGATGCGCAACGCCCGGCAGGCCACGGCCGCGGCGATCGACGTGCTCCGCGAGGGCGTCTCCTTCGCGGTGGTGGCCGGCACCCACCAGGCCAAGGAGGTCTACCCCGGGCTCGGCCGGCTGGCCGTCGCCGACGCCACCACCCGCGCCCAGGCGAAGGAGGCGCTGCGCAAACTGAGCCCCGGCGGCGGTACGGCCATCGGCACCTGGCTGCGGCTCGCCGACCGGCTGCTGGCCTCGTCCGACGCCTCCATACGCCACGGCATCCTGCTCACCGACGGCCGCAACGAGCACGAGGAGCCGGACGCCCTGCGCGCCTCCCTGGATGCCTGCGCCGGACGGTTCACCTGTGACGCGCGGGGCGTGGGGACGGACTGGGAGGTCAAGGAGGTCACCGGCATAGCCTCGGCCCTGCTGGGCACCGCCGACATCGTCGCCGACCCGACGGGCCTGGCCGCCGACTTCACCGGGATGATGGAGAACGTCATGGGCAAGGAGCTCGCCGACGTCTCCCTCAGGCTGTGGACCCCGCAGGGCGCCGAAGTGCGGTTCGTGAAGCAGGTCGCCCCCGTCGTCCGCGACCTGACGGACCGTCGGACCGAGGCCGGCCCCCGCGCCGGCGACTACCCCACCGGCTCCTGGGGCGACGAGACCCGCGACTACCACGTGTGCGTCCGGGTACCCGACGCCGGCGTGGGCCGGGAGATGCTGGCCGCCAGGGCCTCCCTGGTCCGGCCCACGCGCGACGGCTCGGCGGACGTCCTCGCCCAGGGCCTCGTCCGGGCCGTGTGGACGGACGACCTGGCCGCCTCCACCACGATCAACCCGCAGGTCGCGCACTACACCGGCCAGGCCGAGCTCGCGCAGGCCATCCAACAGGGCCTGGAGCTGCGCAAGTCCGGCGACCTCGACGGCGCCACCGCCAAGCTCGGCCGCGCCGTGCAGCTCGCCAGCCGCTCGGGCAACGAGGACACCGCGAAACTGCTGGCCAAGGTGGTGGACGTGGTGGACGCGGTGAACGGTACTGTGCGGCTGAAGGCCAAGGTCTCGGCCGAGGCGGAGAAGACACTGGAGACACGCTCGACCAAGACGGTCCGCGTGAAGAAGTAGCACGCCGGCCGGGCGAACACCGCAAGGTCATGGAAACTCCGGAAACGGCGCAAGAGGGGGAACGACCGACATGCCGACCTGCCCGAACGGTCACCAGTCGGTGGCCGACGACTGGTGCGAGGTGTGCGGCCACCGGATGACCGGGGTCTCCGCCCCCACGGGTGCCGTCCCCCCGCCACCGGCGCCGCCTTCCTATCCCGGCGGCACCGCGGAGGCCACCATGCAGGCTGAGCTGTGCCCGCAGTGCCGCACGCCCCGCGAGGCGCAGGCGCCGTTCTGCGAGGAGTGCGCGTACAACTTCCTGACCGGGACCGCCTCGCCGTACGTGACGCCGCCGCAGCCCCACGGCTTCCAGTCGGCTCCTCCCCCGCCACCGCAGCCCACCCCGCCGCACACCTTCGACTACCACGGCTCCCGTCCGTCGCGGATCAACCGCCCGGCGGAGCCGCTCACTCCGCAGCACACCTCGCCCGGGCTCGACGGCGACGGCGACTGGATGCTGCCCCCGCCCGCCCCGGCGCCGGACAACCCCTACGCGTACGACCCCGGCCCGCCGGCGGCGGCCCCGGCTCCGGCCGGCTGGATCGCGGTGATAGCTCCCGACCGCGACTACTTCCGGTCGATGATGAACCGCAGCGGCCCGGAGGCCGCCGGGCTGAACCTGCCCGCCTACTCACCCGAGCAGCAGTGCCGCCTCACCGGCCCGCAGGTCACCATCGGCCGCCGCCGGCACAGCACGGGCGAGTCCCCCGACATCGACCTCTCCCGCCCGCCGGAGGACCCGGGCGTCTCCCACCAGCACGCCGTGCTGGTGGAGCAGCCGGACGGCAGCTGGGCCGTGGTCGACCAGGACTCCACCAACGGCACGACGATCAACGGCTCGGAGGATCCCATCCAGCCCTACGTCCCGGTCCCGCTCCACGACGGCGACCGGGTCCACGTCGGCGCCTGGACGACGATCACCGTCCGGCGCGGCTGACACCGCCCTGTTCCGGCCGAGGAGTCCTACACCGGGAGTCCTCGGCCGGGTGGTCTGCGACCATGGAAGGGTGAATGAGATTCGGCGCGGCACGCTTCAGGAGCAGACCTTCTACGAGCAGGTCGGCGGCGAGGAGACCTTCCGGCGCCTGGCCCACCGCTTCTACGAGGGGGTGGCCGAGGACCCCCTGCTCCGTCCCATGTACCCCGAGGGCGACCTGGGCCCCGCCGAGGAGCGCATGGCCCTCTTCCTCATGCAGTACTGGGGCGGCCCCCGCACCTACAGCGAGAACCGCGGCCACCCCCGCCTCCGCATGCGCCACGCCCCCTTCACCGTCGACCGCGCGGCCCACGACGCCTGGCTCCGCCACATGCGGGACGCGGTGGACAGCCTGAACCTCTCACAGGCACACGCGGACGAACTGTGGCGCTACCTGACATACGCGGCGGCAACAATGATCAACACCCCCGACTAAGCCCGTCCGGCGCTTGAGGACAGCCCCCACCCCCTCCAGCCCGTCCGGCGTTTGAGGACGCGCGCCGCAGGCGCGCTCGGGGGTGCGGGGGCGCAGCCCCTGCAAGAAACGGGAAGGGGCGGGACAGGGGCATTCTCCAAGCCCGTCACGCGGGCGTGACGCTCAACCCCCCGACCCCACCGGTCCGCACCGCGACGGACCCATAAGGCGTCCGCAACCGCAACCACCCGCCAACGGCGAAGAGCGCCAAAGGCTCCACACCGGTGGCACCGCCCGCCCCCGCGGCGGCGGGCACCCGCACGGGCCGCAAAAACCCGAGAGCCTGAGCCGCGTGCACCACCCGCAAAGGCACCCCCGCCTCCCCAAGCGTCCGCGACCAGATCTCCCGCCCGATCCGATCCCGCTCGGCCCGGTTCCGCCGCTGCGCGGGCAACGCCTCGTCGCGCGCCCGGAACTCCCCGACCGCCGCGGCGACGACGCCGCGCACCTCTTCCACCGACGGCAGCCCGGGCACCCGCCGCCAGCCGCCGCGCGGCGGCAGCACACCGGCCCACGGCGGCCCGGTGACGGTCTCGGGGACAGCGACGTCAAGCCCACCGCCGGCCGGAACGCCCGCGTCGATCTCGTCGGCGAGCCGCCCGGCCGACACGGTCACGTCGAGCCCGCCCTCGTCGGCCAGCCGGGCCGTACGGATGGCGAGCACCTCGAAGGACGGCGGGCGCCCGAAGACGCCGAGCACCCCGCCGGCCGCCTGGAGCCGTACCGCCGCGGCCCGGTCGTAGTGGATCAGCCGGGCCAGGAAGGCGGCCAGGTCGGCCGCCTCCCGCGCGTCGGCGAACCGCAGCCGCGGCCCCCGCCCGGACGAGGCCGGGGCAGGCGGCGGAACCGGGACCGCCGTCATACGGCGACGGCCCCCTCGACACCGTCCGGGACGGACTCCTCGTCCCGGAACCCGGCCAGCAGCTCCCGCTCGGCGTCCGTTATCCGCCGTGGCCGCCCGGTCTCCCGGTCGATCGGCACGACGACCGTGGACGCCCGGGCGTAGACCTGCCGCTCGTCCTTGATCTCGTAGGACATGGTCAGCGAGGCGCGGGAGACGTGCGTCACCCAGCTTTCGATGACCACCGGCTCGGGCCGGTGGACGAGCGGGCGCAGGTAGTCGATCTCGTGCCGGGCCACGACGGACCCGTCCGAGAACGAGTGCTCCCCCTTCCCGAACTCCGAGCCGAAGAGGAAGTCGATCCGGGCCTCCTCCAGGTACCGGAGGAAGACCGCGTTGTTGACATGGCCGAAGGCGTCCATGTCGGACCAGCGCAGCGGGCAGGAGTAGGTGCGGCGCGCCACGTCAGCCCCGGGTGAGCTTCTTGTAGGAAGCGCGGTGCGGACGCGCCGCGTCCGGACCGAGCCGCTCGATCTTGTTCTTCTCGTAGGACTCGAAGTTGCCCTCGAACCAGAACCACTTGGAGTCGCCCTCGTACGCCAGGATGTGGGTGGCGACGCGGTCGAGGAACCAGCGGTCGTGGGAGACGACCACGGCGCAGCCGGGGAAGTCCAGCAGCGCGTTCTCCAGCGAGGACAGGGTCTCGACGTCGAGGTCGTTGGTCGGCTCGTCGAGGAGGAGCAGGTTGCCGCCCTGCTTGAGGGTGAGCGCCAGGTTGAGGCGGTTGCGCTCACCACCGGAGAGCACACCGGCCGGCTTCTGCTGGTCCGGGCCCTTGAAGCCGAACGCGGAGACGTAGGCGCGGGACGGCATCTCGACCTGGCCGACGTTGATGTAGTCCAGCTCGTCGGAGACGACGGCCCACAGCGTCTTCTTGGGGTCGATGTTGGAACGGCCCTGGTCGACGTACGAGATCTTGACAGTCTCGCCGACCTTGATCGTGCCGGAGTCCGGCTTCTCCAGGCCCTGGAGCATCTTGAACAGGGTGGTCTTGCCGGCGCCGTTCGGGCCGATGACGCCGACGATGCCGTTGCGCGGCAGGGTGAAGGACAGGTCGTCGATGAGGACCTTGTCGCCGAACGCCTTCGACAGGTTGTTGACCTCGACGACGACGTTGCCCAGACGCGGCCCCGGCGGGATCTGGATCTCCTCGAAGTCCAGCTTCCGCATCTTGTCGGCCTCGGCGGCCATCTCCTCGTAGCGGGCCAGACGCGCCTTCGACTTGGCCTGGCGGCCCTTGGCGTTGGAGCGGACCCACTCCAGCTCTTCCTTGAGGCGCTTCTGGCGCTTGGCGTCCTTCTGGCCCTCGACCTTCAGACGGGCGGCCTTGTTCTCCAGGTAGGTGGAGTAGTTGCCCTCGTAGGGGTGGGCGCGGCCGCGGTCGAGCTCCAGGATCCACTCGGCGACGTTGTCGAGGAAGTACCGGTCGTGGGTGATCGCCACGACGGTGCCCGCGTACTTGGCGAGGTGCTGCTCCAGCCAGTTCACGGACTCGGCGTCGAGGTGGTTGGTGGGCTCGTCGAGGAGCAGCAGGTCGGGGGCCTCAAGCAGCAGCTTGCAGAGGGCCACGCGGCGCTTCTCACCACCGGAGAGGTTGACGACCGGCCAGTCGCCGGGCGGGCAGCCCAGGGCGTCCATGGCCTGCTCCAGCTGGGCGTCGAGGTCCCAGGCGTTGGCGTGGTCCAGCTCCTCCTGGAGCTTGCCCATCTCCTCCAGCAGCGCGTCGGAGTAGTCGGTGGCCATCAGCTCGGCGATCTCGTTGAACCGGTCGAGCTTGCCCTTGACCTCGGCGACGCCGTCCTGGACGTTCTCCAGCACCGTCTTGGACTCGTCGAGCTTCGGCTCCTGCATCAGGATGCCGACCGTGTAGCCCGGGGACAGGAAGGCATCGCCGTTGGAGGGCTGCTCCAGTCCGGCCATGATCTTCAGGACGGTGGACTTACCGGCGCCGTTCGGGCCGACCACACCGATCTTCGCACCGGGCAGGAAGCTCAGCGTCACGTCATCGAGGATGACCTTGTCGCCGTGCGCCTTGCGCGTCTTGCGCATGGTGTAGATGTACTCAGCCAAGAGAAACCGTCCGGCATTCGAGAAGGGCCAATGTGCGGCTCCGCCGCGTGAGGGCAGACACACCCATCTTGCCGTACCGGCGGCCCGGGGCGAAAACGCGATTCGGCACGGCCGGGGGCGGCCCGCCGCCCCCGGCACACCGGCGGGGGCGGCCGGAGCCCGGTCCCGCCCGGCCGGGCGTCAGTCGCCGGACGCCTCGGAAGCGGCGGCCTTGCGGCGTCGCAGCAGGAACACCGTGGCGCCCCCGACCAGCACCAGGGCCGTCGCGACCCCCACGGCCGCCGGCGTGGTGCCACTGCCGCCGGTGTCCGCGAGATCACGGTCCGCCGCGTCCCCGGCCGCGAGTCCTCCGGCGCCGTCACCGGCCCGGTCGCGCCCCGCACCGCCGTCCCCGGGCCGCCCGCCCGGCGTACCGGACGGGGAGGGCGGCGGACCGGACGCCGTCGCGTCCTTGCTCTCCAGAGCGGTCCGGACGGCGGCGTCCCCGGTCCGGCAGTCGAGCACGCCCGTGAAGATCGTGGACGACTCGTCGGGCCCGCTGACCGTGATCCGGTACGCCTGGTCCTCGGGGACCTTGACCAGGACCGTCTCGGACGCGTTCGGCTTCACCGTGTGCGGCGCTCCGTCTATCCGGAAGGCGTAGGGCGCGTCGCCCTTGTTGCCGACGGTGACCTCGACGCCGCCCTTGGCGCAGTTCTTCCGGGCCGATATCGCGGGGGCGGCGCCCTTGTCCGCCCAGGCGGCGACAGCTCCGGCCGTGGCGGTGCTCCGGCTGGAGCCGGCCAGGATCATCGTCTGCGTACGGACCCGGTCACCCGTGAACACCCGGCCGACCGGGACCTGGGTGGTGGCGGTGGCCGTGACCCCGGCCGTCCCGGCCGGAGCTCCGGCGGGCACCCCGAAGTAGACCTGTCCGCCGTTTCCCGTGGTGGTGACGGGCTTGCCGGCCTTGTCCACGATCCGTATGTTCCGGGCGACCGCCTCGGCGGTGGGGGTGAGGGTGACGCTGTCCGCGGTGGTCCGGACGGTGACCGGGCCGATCCGCCCGCCGGACCGGCCGGACACGGCGAGCTTGTCCAGCGAAAGGGACGCCTTCGGCTCCGCCAGGTCCTCGGCGTTCTTGTAGAGGTAGTCGGCGAGCTTCTGGGCGGCGGGGTGGTCGGCCCGGACGTCGGCGCCGTCCGAGTAGCGCCAGAGGGCGACCTGGGTGCCGGCCGCGGCGAGCGCGGGGTCGAGGGTGCCGGCCCCGGACTTCTCGGCGAGCGCGGGGAGGTCGTCGACCTGGGGGTAGGAGTTCTGCAGGATCCACCGGATCCTGCCCGCGTTCCGGTTGCGCTGGAGCGAGGACTCGCCCCAGCTCACCTCCCGGTACTTCGCACCGTTGACGGTCGCCGTGTCGGCGTCGACGCAGTAGGTCTGCACCGTTCCCCCGCCGTCGACCTTCATCTCGAACAGCCCGGCCGAGACGGGTACCGACGCGCTCCCCTTCTTGATGTGCGCCCCGGCGCTGGCCGCCGTCTGACCGCCCAGCACCGCGCTGACGCCCCCCGCGTGCTGCGGCGCCTCCGCCGCCTCGGCCGCCACCGCCGCGCCGGACGCGGACACCGCACCCACCAGGGCGAGGGCCCACGCCAGGACGGCCGCGGCGGAGCGCACGGGCCACCGCCTCGTTTCAGAGCTCATGGACTTCCTTTCGGGCGCGCGCGAGCCGTCGCAGGGCCTCGCGCGACACGCCGGGCAATTCAAAAGCAGCAGCCCCCGTTGGTACGTGTGGGGGATCCTATGAAGCGGGCGGGACGCGGATGTCACGCACGCCTTGCGGGCGGTCGATCCGAATCGGAATCGTTATCGGAACCAGGTGTTCAGTCCGGGTTTATCGACAAATTGCCCGGACAAATGGCCCACTTCATCGCCCGCCCACCGCCAACGAGCCGCAGAACCTACCCACGGCCCCACTCACCGAAACATCGTCAGGCACGCCGGTCGGCCCTGATCCCCCACCTGACGGCCCGCCACCCACTCACCTACGGCGGGCCTCCCGCCCGAGCCGCCGAGCCGATCCCCTTGGCCGGCACGACGGTTTCCCCACCCGCCGCGACGCCCGCCCCACCGGACACGTCGGCCATCCC